>NZ_JBBMXH010000132.1:0-9409 GCF_037996725.1 Xenorhabdus entomophaga | reverse complement strand
CACCGGTTCGCATATTTAACCTAAATCCGGTTCGCCGGTTCGGGTCAAAGTTGGTCGACTGGAGGGTGTCGGCAATCTTCGCACTGGTAATCGTGGCATCAGCAACGAACAAGCTGTTAATAAAAACCTGCCCATCCTTAATCACGAATACCGGCTCCATTTTCCCATTGGACGGATTCACCACCGTAAACTGGTTCGCCCTGACACCGAAATGTGTCTCGACCTTGCCGTTCTTGACCTCGGCTCCAATCACCATGCCTGCCTGATAGAACTGACCCTTGTAGTTCACCCCTGCCCCGATATCCTTGATAGCATAGCCATTGCCATCAATATCAAAGACAGCGGTCGCCTTGGTCTGCACCGCCGCCGCATTCTCACCCACTTCGGCCTGAACTTTTTCCATTGACTCAGCAAAGGCTTGTCTGTCAGTCACCTGTGTGGTTTTGACTTCCAGTATCTCCGCCCGCATCTCGCCATTTTCTTTCAGTTGACGCTGGACAATAGATCCACTCAGTGCCGCATTTTCCATTGCCGCTTCCGAGTTATAATCAATCTGGGATTGCAGCCGTTTTCCGGCCTCGGCAGTGAGGAACTGGTTGCCGGTGGCCTCCACTATCCAGCTCGTATCCGTTGAGGACTCGCCCCGGACAAACTCCGTCCACGGGGACTGATTGCCGGATTTATCCACCAGACGGGCACGGAAGTAGAACGCCACCCCGGCTAACAGTCCCTGTAGGGTATGGGTACGTTGCGGGTAGGGAATATCCGCCAGCAGCATTAACCCTTCACCGTCGTTAGTCGGGCTGTACTGGATCTCGGTTTTCAGCGTGTCGTCCGTCTGTGGCGCAAATCCCCAGTCAAGCTGGATACCAAAGATAATCGGGGTTGTTCTGAATGCCAAAGGTGCAGGTGGATTACCCTCTTTTCCTTTCAGGTGCGTTTCCGGTGCATTCGCCCAGAGACTGGATATCTCAGACGCATTAATCGCCCTGACCCGCGCCTGATAGCGTCCGGCGTAAATATTCGGCACTTCAAAACCCTGTGTCGAGGTTCGGGGGGCAGGTATCCAGTTCCCGTTATCCCGCCGCCACTCTGCTTCATAGGCGATCGCACTTTCAGCCGCTTCCCATGTCACCCGCAAGGTGTTTACGGCAATGCCCTGATTGACAACGGAGTAACTGCCAATCGTCACCTTTTTCGGCGGGGGCTGAACGCCGGGCGGAATGACCGATATGGGGCGTTCATCAATGCGGGTGCCGGTATCAATATGGGTGTATTTATCCGGGTTATGCTCAACGGCGGTGATCTCAAACGAGACGCCGTCCTCGCCCTCTTTGATGCCGGTCACCCTGAATAGCTGGACAGCCAAGTCCGCCGCATCAATCGCCCAGACACATTCAGTGGCCGGCATTTCCGAATAGTCTGTAGTGACCGTGACCACCTGACCGTTCACCGCCTGAATGGTTCGCCCCTCCGCTTTGCCAGAAGGCAGGTTCAGAATTAGCCGCTCACCCGCTTTCGCAGACGATACCCGGTCCAGCGTGATATTGCGCCCATTCACCGCACCCACGCGCCCGCCCAGCACGCGACCGGAAAACATTTCATCAGCCACCCCAATGACGTAACCGGGTAACGGGATTTTGCCATCCAGCCCCACGGTAAACGTGACCATCCGGTCGTACTCGTTGGTGTGCAGTATCCACTTACCCCGCCGTATCGCTTCACTCTGGCGGGTACAGCCGATTGCCGTCACATCCGCCTGTTTGACGTCATAACGACGGATTAACCGGTTATCAAAAACCGGCTCGACCGCATCCTGATAGCCGTTCTGTGGATCTGACCAACTCACCATCGCGGTAGAGTAATGGGTTTTCTCGCTGGAACTGGCATAAACAAACTTACCGTCACGAACATTGGCACGGGTATAGAGGTAATCCATATCGCGCGGCATATCGGCCAGTACATTCATGTTGTTGTTGGCCCAGAACGTCATGCCCCGGAAAATACTGGCAATATCCCGTAAAACGGTCCACGCATCCTCTTGTGACTGAATATAGACATTGCAAGTGTGCCTTGGCTCCATGCCGCCTTTACCGTCAGGCACGGGCTGATCACAATACTGCGCAATGCGGTACAAATCCCATTTCGCCAGACTCAGGTTCTCCGCCTTAACCCGTGTGCCGATACTGAACCGGTCATTCATCATCAGGTCATACAGCACCCACGCCGGATTGTCTGTCCATGCCCATTTAAAGGCGCCTTGCCATACACCGGAATACGCGCGGCTTTCCGGATCATAATTATCGGGTACCCGGATAATGCGCATCTTCGGCTCACAAGAGACCGGAGGAATATCCTTAAATTGTTTAGCATCAAACTGAACGAACAATAAAGCAGTTTCGGGGTAACTCAATTTAGCATCGATAATCTCGGTGATAGCCTCAACGACCATCGCATCATTAATACGCCCCGAATTTTGTTTTGGTGTGAGACGACGGATACGTACCTGCCAGCCAGAGTGCGCTTTGGGTAGATCAATGCGATGTGAGCGGGGATATCGGGTGGTTGTCTTGCCGTCCACCGCTGTTTTCAGTACTTCCTGATACGTCCCACCATCTGTTGATATATCTATCGCATAATCAATAACATACCCTACAGTATCCGAATTCTCTTTTTGTTGCTGTAATGGCCCCCACGCAAGCCGAATACGCACCGCTGACAGTTGAGTATTGGTGACCGATCTGACCCATGTCTCTATCAGCTCGGTGCCAACTTTCAATTCATTTTCGACCGCCGGCATCCCCTTGATATACTCTTGATGCGGCGTGCCGGAGCGAAACTCCCATTTGACGCCCTCAAAGTTGGCCTGACCGTCGGGACCGATAATCGGCGTGTTATCCAGAAAGATATTGGTGCCGTCCAGCCCGCCTTCAAACTCACCTTCACCCAATGCCAGTAAGATTTTGGCATACGAGGTGGATTGCAATGAATCCGGTGATTCAACGGGGGTGCGGGGGCTTTCATTGCCGCCCTTGCTGCCCTGAATAAGATGATGTCCCATATTTCACCCATAAAAAAAGCCGCAGGTGCGGCGAGACTAAACGTAATGACGGTTATTGCTGATCTTCGGCGTAGATGCCCGCTGAGATAATAGCTCCGCCGATCCGGCGTTTACCGTAGCCCACCGGAACAGGGTTGCCCTGAGCGATGGAGTTCACGGGGCCGCCAAAGGCGTAACTGGGTTTATTATCCGGATCTTCCCGTCGCGCCAGTCCCCCCGGCATCGGTGATAACATCTGCACCACGCCGCCCAGCATCATAGACACACCGGACATCACCATCGGTACGCCATAGGGTGTCATCCACATAAACGCCCCGGCGACGACCATCACCGCACCCAAGATAGTCTGAAACACACCCGCTTTCTTACTGCCGATAATCATAGGGGCAATACGGATATCGTCTTCCCCGGAAAACTCCAGCTCTTCTTGGCTGATATTGCGCTTGCCGCTGAACACCGCAAAGGTTAAGCCCCGTTCTTTCGCGGTCAGCAGAAACTTTTCAAATCCGTCAATCAGGACAGACAGTGCCCTGACAGCCTCCTGAGGGGACGATACCGCTAAACGGTGCTCTCGCCCGAACAGGGCACCGAGTATCCCGTACAACCGTATTATTCGTAGTGTGTTCATGGTTTACTCCAACAAAAAACCCGCCGAAGCGGGTGAGTTCCTGTGACGCAGGGTAATAATTGTTCTGTCCTGCCAGTACCCACTGTAGGGCACGCGATGACTGAGTTGTCCGTACGTATGGTGCAACATCAAGCCGTCGCCGATATACACTCCTGCATGGTTAGGCTCTTTGGCCTGCACCTGCATAATGATCACGTCACCCACCTGTAATTCCCCGCTGCACGCTGCGAAGCCCGCCGCCGCATAGTTCTTCATATACAGGTTTTCGCCCCGCTCCCACCAGCTATCTGAGCGCTCAAAATTGGGGATTTCAATATTACGCTCCAGCCGATACCAATCGCGCACAATGGAGTAACAATCCCAAATCCCATGCACGAACGGGCGACCTATGAGTGGTTTTATCCCCTCAGTCGGCATCAGCGTACGAATATCCCCTTCAGGCCAAGAGACGATCACCCACGGGATTTGTGACAGGTCACACTGAGCGATGTCTAATTGGCTGGGCTGTGTTGTGGCGTTGGGATGACTGTGAACGATGGCAACTATAGTGCCTGTATCCTCAGCATTGGCGTAATCTTCGGGGTGAATGCTGAATTGCTCGGTGGGTGAAGGCGCGGTATTGCGACAGGGGATATATTGCTGTTTGCGGCTATGTTGAACCACCAGCCCACAGCATTCATTGGGGTATTCTGCTTTGGCGTGATCCATTATGGATTGGATAATATGTGGGCGCATGTAGGTTTCCTTATATAATAAAAAATCCCGTCAAGACGGGATCTCATAGTTCATACATTGCCATATGATTATATCTAGAATGGGTTGTCGTATTTTTCTGCTAATTTTTTAAGTATTGGCTCGTCTTTAGTAAATAATTCCTTGGGGTAATATTCATAATTCACCCACAGTATATAAGGCTCAGATTCTCCTTTATTGAGCCTTAACTGAATCTTCATTTCATTGTATTCATAGTCTTTAGCTAATTCATGGTTATTCTGCTCATTAAGAACAGGCGATCCATATTTATTGTTCAGATTCGATGCAATGAAATTAAATTTCTCTTTTAATTTATCGTAATTTTTACCCGAATCATTCACGCCAAAAGTAATTGATCTTAACCCTCTGTTAAGAGGAAAGAAGTCCAAAAAGTACTCACCATCATATTTAGACTCTATAGGAGCTGATTCTATCCTTACCGTATATACTAATTTATCTTGATATTCATTAAATTTTTTTAGGTCTAATTTTCTAACCTCATCAATAGTCATACCCCATTTGAATCCGAACGGTGCTTGAGGTTCATCTTTTGCCAACCCAAACACCGACTGATTTATGGTGAAAAATGTCAAGATAATTAAAATAATTTTTTTCATCAAAAGCTCTCTCACTTGTCAGTAAAATTGCAACAATGAAGAAAATTGAATCAATAATCAAGGATTGTCTATAAGGAGGGGCAGAGTTTGCACTATATTACCGTCTCAGTAATGCAGAACCGGGGAAGCCGCCAAATGGAAGTGAATTCCCTTTTCCAAAACGCGGTTCGCACCCTGTTGATAGCAACCCGGAACAAACATCCTTTGACGGGTCGTCGGTCGGGTTACCATCCTCATCAAAATATTGAGTCCCTGTGTAGCCACATGGCGACTTTCGATACAAGCCCCGCATACACCACGTACAAAGAGCGTGTATCTGGCGGGTCGGGATTTGAATCCCCTGCAAATCAGCCGGGGAAGATAAAGCAAAATGAACCTCTGTATTATCTTCATGGGTCTTACTGTCAATGTAGAAAACGTCAATCTTTTCTTCTGAAGGGTTAGCGTCCGGGTTACCCTCGGGGAAATTTCGCGCATCCAGATAGTGCGCAAAGGTCGTATGCAGGGTGACACGCGCCTGCGCCATATTCTGATACGCCAGACACAGCGCACTGACAGTGCCATCCAGATTGGCAATGCTGAGCGTGGGGGATACCGCCTTACCATCACCACTGATCTCTAATCCTTCAATTCTGACCGGCCACGGCTTATACTCCACGCCCTGCCACCAGAGAGATTTAGCGGGTAAATTATCTGTATCGCCTTCCAGCTCTGCTTCCGTATAAGAAATCGGGTGATTGTGAAAATACAGCTCTGGGCCGCCAAACGCGGAACCATCAACGGCGAACAAAAGAATTTTACTCCCCGGCTCAAGACGCTGGAGAGTGGCATTGATTGTCATGGTAAAACCTCTTAAGGATGATAGGTGCGAGTGAACGTCACAGAGAGAGTAAAGTGGGACCCGTTGGCTTGTATGTTGAATTTCCCGGCCTGATACAGCCCCAACTCAGATAACGGATTACGCCATTTAAAGGCGCGCCATCCTTGATGCTCACGCAGAAAAGTAATCACAGGTTCTATTTCAGGCAACGTCCCCACAAAGGACAGGGGCCAGCTCTCCCGCCGTGCGTTGATCCCGTCGCCCGAGGTTTGCTTATACCCGTCACCGAACTGAACAGAACGCACCACGGGTTCAAATTCCCCCGCAGCCCCAACCCGTGCGGGAAAATCAAATGTTTTTATCATCGCCTGCCTCCTTTGATGGCTACGCTTAATTCACCGCCTTGCCCCAGACTTTTATGCAGCAATAACTTGAACCGCTGATCGACAAATTTCGCCACATCCTGACCCGCAGATTCAAATCCGCTGGTTGCCTTCACTTCGTGGTTCCCGTCAGGGTTAATCACAATACTGACATGATTGGTGGTCTGGCTGCTCGTACCGCCCATCGCCTGCACACCCAGCTTACCGTCTGATCCACGTTTTAATGGCAGAATGGCTTCCGGTCCCGCCTCCCCCATCAGGCCACCCCCGGTGGCAAATTTAAACAGGGTTGGGCTGCTGACAATCTGTCCGCTGTATTGGCTTAAGTTCGCCGATTGGTAAACACCCCCTTTGGCATTAGGCACAAAACTGCGCCAGTCGGTCGATATTCCCATCGCCCCCACACTGGCCGAAGACATATTGCCGCCCGCCGAGGCTAAAGCACTGGTACCCATATTCGTCATACCGCTACCCCCGAAGAATCCGGACAGCGCCTTAGTAATCATGGCCTGCATAGCGATACGAACCAGATCCTGAATAATGGATTGCGCCAGTGATGCAGACAGTTCTTTCATGGATTCAGAGAAAGACTTAGTGCCTGTCAGCATGCCGGTCAGGGCATTACCTGTCCGCTGTTCGACCACATCCAGCAAGCCCATCTGCATCTTCTGAAAATCACCCTGCGCACCATACAGCTCCTTGGCTGCTGCAAATTGTGCATCCTTAGAGCGGGTACCGGCTGCGTTGGCCAATTGCTCGTAACGCTCCTTTTTGATGAGGTTGTTTTGGTAATAAGCCTCATACAAAGCCGTTTGCTCGGTGAGCTGGTTCCTAAGTTGGGCTAACGGATCAACTTCCCCCGCCATATCCAGACGCGGGGCCGCAATCTGTTTGGCTTGTTCTGCCAGTTTGTCTTTGACTGTGGTCTGGTATATTGCCCGGCTGGCTGACAGATACTCCTGTTCTGACAGTAATCGTCCGGCGTACAGGGCTTTCAGTTCCTTACTCGCCTCTTCTTCCTGACGGATTAACGCTTTTACAGGCGCGTATCTTTCTGCCAGTTCCCGCCGTTGCTTTTGGTGATTTTCGGTATTGAGGGCACTCAGACGCTGAATTTCATGTTGGGAAACTAACCCGGATTTACCGACTTCATCCAGTTTTCGCTGGGTTTCCTGTTCACTCAGCACAATACGGCCCAGACTCGTCGTATGCGCCCTTTCTATTTCAAGGCGCAACTGGTGATATTGATTGAGGATTTGGGTACTATTCCCTTTCTTGTTACCCCCACCGCCGCCCCCGGGGCCTGTCCACGGATTGCTATTGCCGCCTTCAAGCTTAGGGGGAGGAGGAGGCGGTACGTCAAATTTTCCTGTTGTCACAGTTGAACGTAGATTTTTCTGTCTTGTTGTTTTATTTTCCAGCCCCTTCAGTATGTCTTCTCGCCGGCTAAGTAGCTCCCGCCCTTTCTTTTCAACCTCTTTAGGGTCTTCATAAAGGAAACTTAATGCACCTTTTTGACGATTTTTCAATCTGCCAATTCTGGTTTGAGAGTATCTTTCTAGCTGGCGATCAACCTGCTCCAATTCCTCTTTCAGGTTATTTATATCTTCCTCATTCTTATCTAGCTCCACCTCCAGCTTAACCTTAGAAAGCTGTTGTAATTCAGCAATAGTTTCGACGGTTTCATCTTTTAATTGCCGCAGTCCCTCTCTTGTTTGAACGCTGTGGTTATATAACCCATACAGGGCTGAGCCTGCCAGCATCGCAGCGCCGAACGGGCCGCCTAATAACGACAAGGCACCACGGGCACCCGCCGTCATCCCTGACAAAATCTGGGTAGAATACGACAGTTTCCGGTTAGCCTCAGCCAACAGGTGCTTCGCGGACGTTTCGGCCGCAATGGACTCTTTGATTTTACGAAAGTTAGCCGCGTATTCTTTCTGGTAACTGATATCAAGATTATGCTGCTTATTGATCATCTTTTGGGTGGTCAGCCACTGGTTCTGCTGTCCGGCCTGCTCACGGATGGCCCGGGCCGAGTCAATCGTCCTTTGTGCTGTTTCGGCCTGTTGTTTAGCCACATCACGGGCCGCTTTTTCCGTTGAACGCCACGCGCTGACATTTTCACGCAAACTGCCGGTGAGTTTGGTGGCCACTACGGGGATCAGGGTGTGCAGCGCCACAGCCGCCACCAGATTAAAGTTTTCTGACAAGGCATTAATGGCCGTGGTGGCACCCTGCACCCCTGAACGCAGCGGACCATCGGCACTCTGACCGACTTTAATCGCCAGTCCTTCAAAGGTGCTGCTCAGCACGTCGAGATCGGCACTCAGGTTATTGGCGCGTGCGCTCGCCTGTTCATAGGCAACCTGCGTCCCGGTCAGGGTCTGGGTCAGTTCGTCCAGTTTTCCCCGGCCGGTCACTAAGTTGGAGGCGGCACTGACATTGGCCCGCCCGAACAGCCTGACCGCGTCGGCGGTGGACAAGTTTTTAGTGGTCAGGTGTGCCAGTGCCGAGGACAGCCCGGCCACCGAGGGTTTCAGTTTTTTATCCGTTGAGCGTTCCAGTGCCAGTACCACGTTGCGGAAGGCTGTCCCTGCCTCGGCCCCTTTAATGCCCCGCTCTGCCAGAATCTGAATGACGGCGCTCAGCTCCTCAAAACTGATCCCTGCCTGTGCCGCCACCGTCCCGCCGTTTTTGATGGCCTGCGCCGTTTCAGCAATTTCGGATGAACCGTATTTTGCCCCGGCGGCCAGCACGTTAATAAAGCGGTCAGCCTGTGCCGCGGAGGCGCTGAACTGGTTTAATGAGAGCGCCAGTGCTTTAGTCGCTTCCGGCAATTCAATCCCGGAGGCCTGCGCTAAGATCACCGCTTTCTCGGTGGCCAGTGTCAGTCCTTCGGTACTTTTCAGCAGTTCCGGTTTCGCCGAGGCCATCAGCTTAAACGCCTCGGTAATGCGGGTTGCCCCAAACTCCGTGGTGCGGCCCAGCCGCTGGGCGTTTTCATCCAGCTGCTTTAACTGCGCCCCTGTCGCGCCCGTAATGGCCGACAAATCGGACAGTGCCTGTCCGTACTTACGGGTAGTCAGGATAATGGAGCCTAACGAAAAGCCCGTTCCGGCCAGCATCATTAACCGGCCGGAGACG
>NZ_JBBMXH010000131.1:0-9440 GCF_037996725.1 Xenorhabdus entomophaga | reverse complement strand
TGGTCCCACCTGACCCCATGCCGAACTCAGCAGTGAAACGCCGTAGCGCCGATGGTAGTGTGGGGTCTCCCCATGTGAGAGTAGGGCACTGCCAGACATCAATTAGCCAGAGAAGCCATCCTTCACCGGATGGCTTTTTTGCGTTTGGCATTGGAAAAATCAGTTATGAATTACTATCTTCTATTTCATAAAATGAAATAATTTCAATTTGAGTACAATAACTCGACACCGCTTTCATCTTTTTGTTAAATTTAGCTATCTAGAAGTCTAAACATGCAAACTGAAATAGTAGAGGTTTCGAGCAATGCCTATTCGTGTACCAGATGAATTACCTGCGGTAAATATTCTCCGCAATGAAAACATCTTTGTCATGACGTCAACGCGGGCAAATATTCAAAATATTCGCCCATTGAAAGTATTGCTACTTAACCTGATGCCCAAGAAGATTGAAGCTGAAAATCAGTTTATTCGGTTACTATCAAATTCACCGCTACAGATTGATATTCAATTACTGAGAATTGATAGTCGGCAATGTAAAAATACGCCGATTGAACATTTAGATACTTTTTATTGTGATTTTGACTCAGTAAAAGATCAAAATTTTGATGGATTGATTGTCACGGGTGCTCCTTTGGGATTGGTTGAATTTGAGGATGTAACTTATTGGAATGAAATTGAAAAAATTGTTACTTGGGCAAAGAGTCATGTTACTTCGACACTTTTTGTCTGTTGGGCAGTGCAGGCAGCCTTAAATATTCTTTATCGTCTCCCAAAATATACCCGAACAACCAAACTATCTGGTGTCTATTCTCATTCAACATTAGATCCTTTAGCGTTACTAACGCGCGGATTTGACGAAACTTTTTTTGCGCCGCATTCTCGTTTTGCTGATTTCCCTGAATCCGTTATTCGCGAGCATACAGACTTAGATATTTTAGCCAGTTCAGAAGAGGCTGGCGCTTATTTATTGTCCAGCAAGGACAAAAGACTCGTATTTGTTACAGGTCACCCTGAATATGATGTCGGTACGCTGGCAGCAGAATACTGGCGTGATCGGGCTGCTGATTTGAATCCTGCGTTACCGATCAATTACTTCCCGAATGACGATCCTGAAAATAGCCCCATTGCTGCTTGGCGCAGTCATGGTCACTTACTGTTTTCAAATTGGTTGAATTATTATGTTTATCAAATTACGCCATATGATCTAAGTATAAAGGATTTAATTTTAATGAATTCAGATAATTAAATCATATATTTATTTTATTTTTATTTGATATTTATACAATTATTTATACATGGTTCACTGAACAAGTCTATAAACAGGGTACAAGATGAGAACAGAGCGAAAGGAAAGATAAAGAGCTCTATCGAGGTCAATGTGTTAAATGTACTGTGCTAATGACTAACGACGAATATCGTATTCAGTGAGCAGGTCAGTACGTTTAACGCCCCAACCTTGTGAAAGGGCTGCGGCGTATTTCGTCGGAACCTAGGAGCGATAGAGGTAACAGCTAACTGATAGCCCTGCCAGTGAGAAGATACCCTCTTATGGCTATCTTCCCTATAGCTTCAAATTGCGGTCAGACTATTTTTATGACTTATTTCGAGCCTTACGCTCAATGGATTGACCGTTGATATTAAAATAACGGCTAGGCCAGATCTCTGAGGGATGTATTTCGAGATAGTTAGCAATAATCCATTCGCCTTTCGGCCACGGACGGCTAAGAGTATTTGCCAGTGTAGATGAACTGAGTCCGGTTTCACGGGAGAGCGCGGCTAAGGTTGTGCCTCGTTTACGTAATGCAGCAATAATATCGGCTTGATGCCAGTCTTTTTTAACATTGAACATTCCTGCTACCCCTTCCATTAATTGATCATTGATGGTGGCGATTCAGACAGGGTTAGCACTACTGGGAGCTATCTTCCAGCGAGGCCGAAGCCTCCCCCGCCTGAACCGCCATTGAAAGGGCGAGTGCAGACACACTGGTAGAAACATCCTACCAGTGGATAGCTCTTTGCAAGGGTGCTAATCCTTGACCATTGGATTTTGCCAGTGGCGGGGCTACTTTAACTGATTGGTTTAACTGGTTCAATAAGCGAATCAGTATAAAGGTTTAACTTTTTGCGTTATATGCCATTAAACAGCTCAAGACATTGTTACCATTCGCGCTTAAGGTAAAACCTCAGTCTCAATGTGTTATGCACCAAATCTCATCAGAAACTTTTAAGTCCAGTTATTGTGTGTCTGGTGTGTTTTATTTGCGATGGGGATTTTTAATCTTTCAGAAGAATATTGATTAGACATCCATGTCTATGAGATCAACAGCAATAATGCTTGCGGTTACACTCCTTGTCATTGCTTTGGTTATATCAACCATGGGATATACATGCGTAATACTATAAAAACTACATATTAAAACCCAACAGCAAAAATAAATGGTGTTGAATTAACCACTGAAAATTCTGGTTCAGTTTTTTGCAAATACACCCAGCATTTTTCTGTATCCCAGTTAATTACTTGAAACCAGTCATTAGCAAGATTTAAATTGGTTGGATTATTTATTTTTGTTGAGACATATATAGCTAATACTTGATTTGGGAATTTTCGTGGGAAGGTAATAACTTGATTATCCTCACTATATTGCTGTTTTCCCTGCACCCATTGATGAATAATTCCAGTATCTCCGCATTGCCACCAACCATTAGCTGATTTTTTTGCTGTGTTTTTACCTCCATATCGCGCATCACTTTCTGGTTTTGTATAGATTTCTCCCCTAATAGCATAATTTCCAGCAGGTTGATAGTTCCCTTTCAGTTGATACTTGCTATCAGATTCCCCTTTCGTATAACTATCGCCTTTCACGGCGTAGCTTCCGACAGGTTGCGCACCAATATTTTTCACAAACTCCGTTTTATTTGGGATATCCGCACCGTTCTGCTTTTTCTCCAGATAGAGATTGGAGTTATTATTGAGAGCATTTTGATTTGCAGTATTTGCCAAATCGTATGCTTTTTTCACTGCTTTAGATGTTGCAGCAGTAATCTCACTATCGCTATCAACTTCATTACTTAGAGTAACAAAGCCTCTATCCTCCAATGTTGCGTAAGGATGATTACGGCTTGCGGCATGTTCTTCAATTGCTTCTTTGATTGCTTTTCTGACATCGTCCATTGTTGGAACGATTACTTCGCTTTTATCTTGCATATTCATTCCCTCATCTAATCAACAATACACAATACACATTGCTAAGTAATATGAAGGCGGTAGGATACTTCTCCGCCAGTGAACATCACTAAAATGGGTTCATCAATACTGGAGAGTACGGCTTGATTTAATTCAGTAGGCTAATTGCATATTTTAATGGCAGGATGACATAAAATAACAGGCGGGGAATTAATGAACTTTATCAGATGACTGATAAAACTTGGCAAAGTGAATGTGAACTTTCTCACATTTTAAGCCATCGGTTTCATTAATCTCTATTCTGTACGGGAATTAATAAAAATCAATGCGTTAACTAAATTCCATCAAAGTTATCCAGCCGCTGCTTCTGTTCATCACTCAAACTAAACGCAAAGTCTTCATGCTCTGCCTGCCATGTGCCAAAACTCATCAGGAACGCAATTGCCGGATCTATCTTGTTCGCTGATTTCTTCTTGTTCGGTTTAATATTGGCGTTCGCATCGGTTTCCATCACCACATTAGCTATTGCCCAAGCAAGCACCGGATCACCGTTGTGACGAATGACTTTGCGATTCACAAAGACCTCAGCGGATTTCGCTACCGGGCTAAAGCGCATATAGGTTTGTGGGAATGGCTCGACGTCCAAGCCTGCGCCCTGTAATTGGGTGCGTAGGTGTGTGGCGTTCCATGTGTCGAAGCCCACCAGTTTGATATCAAATTGCTGGCTGTCTCTGAGAATATCATCACGGATACGGTCATAATCAATGCAATCGCCCGGTGTCGTGCGTAACCAGCCCATTTGCGCCCATTGTCGATAGATTGCCCGATTCTTATTCGCCGGATTCTGTAGCTGGGCTTCGGGTAAGTAATGACGGGTCAGTAATAACAGTTCGTTATCTACCGGAAACGTGTAACAGATACTGGTGATATCGCCGGTGGAAGATAAATCCAGCCCAGCGTAACACTCCAGCCCCTTAAGATCGTTTTCATCGTATTCTGTCTGGCAGACTTTCCAAGCGCCATCACCCATCCACGGCGTTTCGCCCTGGCACCAGATATTAAAGCGTTTGGTTAACATCTCTGTCCATTGTGACGGAATGCCCCGCGCCTTTTGGATTGTGTCATGCAATGAGGTACTGTCTACTGACACATCGAGATTCGGATTGGCCTTAATCCAGAGCGATTCATTATCAATTTCTTTCTCGTCGTCCAGTTCGTAGATCAGGGCAAATAACGATTCGTTCTGTTCTTCGCCTGCCAGTATCTGACAGCAATAATCATAGTGCTGTTTACAGGCGGATATCACGTTACTGCCTGCCGTGGTAATGGCAAACAGAATACCTTCGGGACGGGCGCCCATGCCTAATTCAAGGGCAGAGTAAACCGCGTTATCCGGGTGTAAATGGTACTCATCGACAATAGCCAGACTGGGGTTAGTGCCCTCAATCGTTGAGGCTTTGGCTGCCAGTGGCTTTAGCAGGCTGTTACTCTTTGCATAAGTCACTTTATGTTGCTGGATAGCGACCCGTTTCTTGAGGGGTTTGGATAACAGGCACATTTGGCGGGCATCATCAAACACAATACGCGCCTGATCCCGGCTCACGGCGGCGGTGTAAATATCCTGCTGTCCCTGTTCCATGACCAAGAACCAGTTCGCCAGCATCGCGGCAACCGTAGATTTGGCATTTTTTCGTGGCACCTGAATATAGGCACTGCGGTATTTTCGGCGTCCGGTTGCTTTTACCTTGAAGCCGAACAGGTTAGCAAAGGCAAACTGCTGCCACGGTTCTAATGCAATCGGCTTACCGCGCAAGTGACCTTTGACATGCGGACAGAGGCGGGAAAAGCCAATAAAATGCTCTACCACTTCGGTATCGAACGTATAAAGCGGGTTATTCCGGTCGTTATAATAGCGTTTCACGGCCTGTTTCAGACGCTTACAGGCCGGAATAGTGCCATTTTCGATATCAAAAGCGTACTGCTCCCATGCGTTCATAGGCGGTCTAGCTCGTCCTCTTCCTCAGTTTCTACCGGATTTCGACGGCGGGATACCGGATCAAAGCCCAGCAGCGAGGACATTTTTATCATGATTTTTTCTGCATCAGCCTTTGCTTTCAATGAAGGGTTACTGGTTGCCGCGCCGCGTGAACCTTCCACCGCGAACCCACGCAACTCAATATCTGCCACGGCTTTACGATAGATGGCATAATTGACGCAATACAGTTCTAGGTTGTTCCAGTCCGCCGGGCTGAGGTCGTCACGCTCGTTAAGGATTTTGGCTTTCGATTTCCATTGTTGCGCGGCGATATCATTTAAATACTCAGGGGGTTTCGGTGCTCTTGCCATAACTTTATGTTTCCTATGAAGATTACTGCTATTGAAAAAAGTGCCGTGCATAAAAATTTGAGGGGGCGGCGGTTCTTTTTAGCGGGGCGTTTGTCATTTTTGATCCCCCCACCTAGTTATTGCATTGTGTTATTATCATTCAATCAACCAATCACGACGCCTTGCTGCCTCTGCTTCCCGTTCCCGATACTCACCATTCTTACGCCGCTGTTTGGTTGCCGGGTCTGTCTGCACGGTCTTACGGTTATGGCAGCCATGACACAGGGCTTGATGATTGGAGTCAGGCCAAAACAGTACATCACTGTCACCATTGATCGGTATGATGTGGTCAACGATGGTTGCAGGTGTATAGCTGTTCTGCTTAAGGCAGTGGACACATAACGGATTAGCCTTGAGGTATATCAATCGGTAGCGTCCCCATCGGTTACTGTAGCCTCGCTCGGTGCGTGTGCCTCTCTGCTTATCCTGTTGGCGTCTGGCTTCCCGTTGATGCTCCACACAGCGACCCGACTTTACCCGTTGCTTACATCCCGGATAGCTACAGCGCTTTAAAGGTTGCCACGGCATCAGAAGATCCCCACATCACGATAGACAGACCACAGTGATTTGATGGTGAAAGGCACTTCTTTAAGCTCTACATCCGTTGCCATTGCCCGATTCTCATACAGCAAGCCGATATAGAGTAAGCAGCCTACTTTAATTGCAGGGCTGAATATCAAGCCCTCTTCAAATCGCTTACCGATATGTTGCTGGCAGACTTCCAATGCAGCCTCGGCATAGCCCTTGAGCAGTTCATCTTCAAGCGTATTGCTTTCATCTATCCGGCAATGTTGTTTGATTTCATTCAGGGGAATAACCATCTTATCCATTCAATACGCCTCCCTTACAAAGCAACTCTAAGCGGGTATGTTGGGGGTCGGGGATTACTGCCACAATGTTAAACAATTGACCGTTGGTACTGTCACCCTGATAGAAGATGCGGTTTGCGGTGGTGATATCAGCACGGTAGCGCAGCCAGATACGTACGGCGGCTTCGGTGAACACTGCACCGGAGGCCATCAATTCACGCCCGCTAATGTGTTTGACCTCCGCCCAGACCGTAGCCACATCCTGCCACACCTGCATACGCTGGCCCGATGGCAAGTTGTTCTGGGTAAAATTCTGTAACGTAACGCGATGCCTTAATGCGCCTGCTCTCATTCCTTGCCCTCCGGTTGTTTCTTCACTTCTACCGTCTGCTTCCATGCCTGACTGAATTCATCACCCCCTTCACGGGGTGATAATCCCTCGCGTTCGCGGGCTTCATTCGGGCACATCACCCCGGACTTAATCGCGGTTTCATAACTCTGGAAGCGTTCTTTCGGATTGGCACGCAGCAAATCGGCGGTATCAAATTCAACTTGGTAGCGAATGCCCTTTTTCGGTGAAGCCATCAGCAAGGCGGATTTAATTTGTTGCTCAAAGTTGGCAAGCCACGGGCGCATGGTGATCGTCAGAAAAGCGCGTGATGCTTCACTAAAGTTGCTGTAGGTGCTGTTCGAATACTCTTGCAGAAAGATAGGGCTGACATTGAACATCCGGGCGATATCGTCAATGGTGAAACGGCGGGAAGCCAGCCACTCCGCATCCTGATTACTCATGCCTAATTGCTGGTATTCCATCCCGCCTTCAAGGATCGGTGTTTTGCCTGCATTGCGAGCACCTTTGTAACGTTCGAGGGCTTCCAGTGCCTTAGCGCCTTTCGTACCATCTAACCAATCAGCGGATTTAATCACCCCTGCCGCCATCATCCCCTCTTTCATAATGCTTGCACCGTGGCGTTGTTGTGCCAGTCCCAAGCCCAATGTTTCACGGCAAATGGTGACAGGCGAACGCCCCAGAAAGCCGTCTTCGGTGGCATAACGCAAATGCAGCACTTCTTCTTGCAGGTAGGTTTTGACCTTGCCGCTATAAGGTTCAGTTCAGTGAGGGTATAAGCGAACCGGTGATCGGATAATCGTTGCGGGACAACCGCTGACGGCGGGTAAGGGTGTAACGATTGTGGCTGTCCGTCTTTGCCCCAGACAATCACGGCATAAGCGTTGCCATTTAGCAGACAATGACGCATTAAGGTTCGCTTGAACTGAAACGGGGTTTGGCAGTCGTTCGGGCACTCATTGAGCAAATAATCCACCGGGTGATCGCTTAACCATTCACGGGACTCTTTCCCGTTCCGGTGCTGTACCCGATAGAGATAACAGGGCATGGTTGCCACCGCTTCACTAATCACCGTGACGGCATTCATCACGGCGGGTAAACCTTCGGCTGTCGAGGGTGAAACATGCTCGCCCGATTTGGTGTTAGATACGCCTGCCAGAGAAAGAAACTCATCAATGGTCATACTGCGAGTCTCAGGGTCTTTACGCTTAAACGGCCACATGGTTACACCTCGGACAGTTGCAGCCAGTAGTGGCGCAAATTGCAGGGCTTAACTGCATTCAGCGAACGTTTGGCGATCTCCACGCCACTCTCAGGGTAGGCGGGCAGACTGGTGATCGTGATTTCCCTCAACTCGGCTTCTAATACCGTCCTGATATAAGGCTCCTGACCCACATCCCACTGATCCTTCAATGCCCTGAACCCAAAGGACATACCGGAAATATCACCCCGTTCAACCAATGTCAGCACATCGCGGCCTAATTGGGTATCGGGCGGGGTTAACTCGAAACGTAATCCGGTGGCATCTTCACTCAATTGCAATGTACCGGAGGTGGTGCGGCCTAACAGGTTCATGTGATCATGTTCATAAAGTGCCCTGACATCGACGCCAGAAGTTAAGCTGGCACTAAACGCATTCGGGGCAAACTGTTCGACAAATTCATCCCATAAGATTTGTGATCGGCTGTTCCACTTAATCACATAACCGGTCAGCTTCTTATCGCTGGCAGAAAGTGATGCCGTTCTTAATTCAATATCATTCATTCGATGAACTCCAAGACTGAAAAGGGGCGCTGCGCCCCTCTTGCTTATTTACTGGTTGCTTTGATTTCCAGTACCTTGATGGCGTTGGAGTCCACCAGACCGCCGCCCAGATATTTATCCGTGTGTACCTTATAGAATCCCGGTTCGGTGATATTGTCAGGACGGGTACGGGTTCCGGTTTGATGGTCAACAATGAAATAACCGCGCTTGAAGTCACCCAGACCGATCACACCCTCTGGCATAAATTCGAGGTAATGGACAGGCAAGCCCAGCAACATATCGGGATCGCCCGCTTGCAGACGCTCACGCCAGATATAATCCCCGTTGCCGTTTTTCAGCTTCTGCACATGGGCGGCGGTTGTGGAATTCATTACCCACACTGAGTTCTTGCGGTATTTATTCTTGAGCAGGAATTTAAGGTCAATCAGGCTATCCGCCTCAAGTTTGGTCGCTTCCAGCTTTTGCAATGTACCGAACGCGCGTACTTTGTCGGCTTGAGTATCACGAGGATAAGACAGAAAGCCTTTCGCTTTTTTGCTGCCATCACCGCTCACAAGATCCGTTTCTTCGGTATCCACAAAGGTGTCGGCAATCTCGGAGGTCAGCCAGCCCAAGATATCCACATCGCTAAAATCGATAATTTCTTGGGTAGTCTTGGGGTAAGCGTAGATAGGAAACAGCTTAATGCTGACTTCTTCCATCTTCGGTGTCGTTGTCTCACCGCGTGCCTTGCCTTCTTCCCCGTGGGCTACCGCTGCACCACCGACTGAAACAAGCTGTTTATACTCGTTGCTGCGAGTGGTTTTAATCGTACAAATCTGGCGCATGACTGACTCATCGTAACCATTCACCAGCCCTGTATTGACTAGCAGGAAAGCAGATTAAAGACATCCGGATAGGGCTGTTTTCGGGTCACCGCTGTCGCGATTTCACTGAGTACATCCAGTGC
>NZ_JBBMXH010000130.1:0-9483 GCF_037996725.1 Xenorhabdus entomophaga | reverse complement strand
ATCAATTCAAGGGCGCGTTTTTGTTCTGGTGTCAGATGAATTTTCATGGTTGTAAGCATGATCGGATTGGGATAAGAAATCAAGCATCTTCAATGACGATTGGTATATATAACTGAAAAATTCTCTTATTTAATTATATATTAATGTATATGATTATTTTTTTAATTCATTTATTAATGGAATAATTATTTTGGACAATTAAAACTTACACCTTATTTTAATTAAAAATTAATAACATATGAATAAATAAAAAAACAAAATATTCACCTGAATTTCAGGCAGTATTTTAAAAATGAAATATACTTTAGTTATCTATTTGGCTTTTTATAATAACAACACAAGGGAGGTAAATATGTTCACAGTAAATTTCCATGATAGTTTTGCATCATTAGATCTATACGCAGCAACTATGTTTGACCAATATCCGAATAACCTGATGCCCCCTCCAGACCCACGCATAGAAAAAGATGGTTGGAAACTGAAAGGCTATATCTCTTGTAATTATTATTCTAATTTTACGAATCCGCAAACAAATAAAAAAGAATTAATTTTCTTCGATGAAAAAGTTAATCATGGATATATTGTTGAGAGAATAAAAAACCCCGGGGAATACGTTCTTGCTCTCCGAGGGACCAAAACCGTTGCAGAAAAAATGAAGGACCTTGATATAGACTATATATATCCCTGGCCTGATACACCGGGTCAAGCGGTTATTGATGGTTTTCATTCAATGTATCAATCTCTGAATCTGGTTGTTCCTGATAATACAACAGGCATTAATTACTCCCAACTCAAACTAGCAGATGCCATCGCACAATTTATCGGAGTAAATGGTTATTTCACGATATCAGGTCATAGCCTTGGTGCTGCAATGGGAACTTATCTTATGAGAGATATCTATAATAAAGTCCCTCACGGTAGGGCTTGCCTATTTGCCAGCCCAAAAGTAGGAAATTATGAATTTGTTACCTATGTTAATGATCATTTCAAGGATAATGTCGTTAATAATTATATAAATGATCTGGTACCTAAACTTCCCCCTTATGCTGAACAGCTACCAAATGTCAATAAACTGTTTCCGAGAGACGATGTAAAAATCAATGATACACTGATTTGCAATCACACTATACTCACTTATCTTGCTTTATTAAATAAATACAAATTTTATGATGTACTTAATGCAAATGTCCCGACAGAGCATCAAACATGGAATGACTGTCTACAAGTGACAATGGATGGTTAAATAATAAAGAATCAGGGAATATAATAAATGAACACAACCAACACGATTCGCCCATTTTTATGTATCGTGGCAAGACGACCATGATGGGGAATAATGGGAAGCCTATGGGTATTGGATATAAATATGGATTAAGAGCCTATGCCATTAGGCTCTTAATCAAACTGTTATTCCGCAATATCCGCAGTATTATTTTGCTCTTGATTAATCAGCTCTCTGACAACGCTGGTGGCAAAACTCCCCGATGGCAGAGAGAAATGGAGAGTGACGGTTTGATCATCCTTCCATTCCCAGCGTAAGTTAAGTGGCTTCACCAATATTGCGCGGCGGGCGCTCTCCACTCGCTCACGTTTGGCTAATTCCCAGAGTGATTCGTATTCCAGTAAGCATTGTTGTTCAAAATCCAAGGCCTGATGTTGTGTACCCAGTGCCTTATCGCCCGGCAAAGGCGCCGTTATCTGTAATTCCCCGTCCATGACTCGCTGCTGCAACACGGCTAATTCAGATTCATCAGCCACAAACCAGCTACCACGTCCTGTTAACTGTAAAGCATCGCCATTTAACACCTGCTGATGTGTATTCTGGGCGATACGTATGCTGGCAATAGCATTAAACATGGCACTCCGGCAGGCAGAAAGGTAAAAGCTGCGGCGATTACGTTCTCTGACCTGAATTTCGTTCGCCGCCCAGCGCTGCGCCTGCACCAGGTTTTGACCATCACGCCCGAAACGCTGCTCACCAAAGTAATTAGGCACACCGGTTTGTGTTATCTGCTGTAAGCGTTTTTCCACGGATTGTTGGTCAGATATTTCTCTTAATACCAGAGTAAAATCATTACCTTTCAATGCACCAATTCGTAGTTTTCGTTTCTGGCGGGAGGTTGCCAGAACTTCACAGCCTTCAAGCTGAAAGGCGGTTAAATCCGGATCTTGTTTTCCCGGAAGATGTAAACAAAACCACTGTTCCGTAACTGCATTGCGATCTTTTAACCCTGCATAACTGACAGAACGAGAAGGTATTTTGGCAAAACGGGCAAGATTATCTGCCACAAACTGGGTATTACATCCAATCTTACGGATGTGTACCATCAAGTGCTCGCCTTCTCCATCAGGAGAAAAACCTAAATCTTCACGAACAATAAAATCTTCTGGGGAGGCTTTGACAACACCCGTCGCTTCCGGTCGGCCATAAAGCCAGTGTAATTCACTCAACGTCATACTTATTCCTTTACCAACAAAGCCACCGCTTCGCAGGCAATGCCTTCTTTACGGCCTACAAATCCCAGTTTTTCTGTGGTTGTTGCCTTAACGTTAATATCATCCATATGACATTCAAGATCCTCTGCCAGATTAACCCGCATCTGAGGAATATGAGGCAGCATTTTCGGCGCCTGCGCAATGATGGTGATATCCAAATTCCCGATCCGATAACCCTTTGTCCGGATACGGCGATAAGCTTCTTTCAGCAGTTCCCGGCTATCCGCACCTTTAAAGGCAGGATCGGTATCAGGGAATAATTTACCGATATCACCCAATGCCGCCGCGCCCAACAAGGCATCTGTGGCAGCATGTAACGCAACATCACCGTCTGAATGAGCGATTAATCCTTGTTCATAAGGAATGCGGACACCGCCAATGACCAATGGGCCTTCTCCGCCAAATTTATGCACATCAAAACCGTGTCCAATTCTCATACGATAGATTCCTTAGATTTTCGGGATAGATAAAACTCAGCCAATGCTAAATCTTCAGGTTGGGTAACTTTAATATTGTCCGCCCGCCCATTGACCAATACAGGGCGGTAACCACAATACTCCAGCGCCGAAGATTCATCCGTAATGCAGGCCTGCTCTGCAAGAGCTTTGTTCAAGCAATCACGCAATAGCTGCAAAGGGAATAACTGCGGGGTCAGGGCATGCCAAAGCCCGTTGCGCTCAACGGTATGATCAATCACTGTATAATGTTTGGCTGAGGGTGATTCTTTTACTGACTGCGATACCATACGTTTCATGGTATCCCTCACAGGAGAGGCCAGAAGCCCGCCACATATGTCAGGAGAATCGACACGTTGATCAAGAAGACATAGCAAATTATCTAAATCTTCCCGATGAAGACAAGGTCGAGCGGCATCATGTACCAAAACCCAAATTGCTCTTTCGGTCGGCAAGCCAGATAAATAATTTAACCCAGCCAATACTGAGTCTGCCCGCTCTTCACCACCGATAACGGTGGTAATTCTTGGATCTGAGGCAATATTCAACTGCGCAAATTGAGTATCAGCAGGATTCAGTACAACAATAATGCGCTGTATACGGGAATGTTCCAGTAATGCGGCCAAGGTATGTTCAAGGATCGTTTTCCCCGCAACGTTGAGGTACTGTTTTGGACAATCGGATTTCATCCGGCTACCAATGCCCGCAGCCGGGATCAATGCGACTATTTCAGTAAGAGGACTGCCAATAAGAGTATGGTCAATAGGAGAATGAAACCCTGAATTATTCATTTCGATTAGTAGATTAGTTGCTGTTCTGGTTTAAAGATTGCTGCACGTTTTGTTTAGAGGTATCTGGTACCATACGGTAAAAGGATTCTCCCGGCTTAATCATGCCCAGTTCATCACGAGCACGTTCTTCAATCGCCTCATTTCCTACTTTCAGATCCTTAATTTCAGCAAATAGCTGATCATTACGCGCTTTCAGTTTGAGATTATCGACTTCTTGCTTATCAACCTCAGACTTAACCCGAACGTAATCATGAATGCCGTTTTTGCCGAACCACAGCGAATACTGCAACCAGCCAAGCAGAATCAGTAATAGTAGCGTTAGTTTGCCCATCTCCCCCCCCTGAAAACCCGCTAATCATCCCACAACTGAAAGCATCACGCCACTGACTATTTACTCTCTATTTACTATCGCAAAACTGATCTAAAACACAGTCACAAAATATGACCACGTGATGTAATAAACACATATTGAATTAGATGAGTGTAGAAACACATTATTCCACTATCAATAATAATGTGTTTCATCGCGGTTTATTTAACGAGGGAATTAAGCTGGCTGGATACCGTAACTTTTCAGAACTAAAAGCAATTTTTCGACCGAAGTTTCCACGGTTTGTGAGCCATTCAAATAAATATCAGGATGCTCCGGTGCTTCATAAGCTGCACTAATTCCCGTGAAATTGGGCAATTCTCCCGCTCGTGCTTTTTTATATAACCCTTTGGGATCGCGAGCCTCACATATTTCAAGGGGCGTATCAACATGCACTTCAATAAATTGCCCCGCTTCCATGAGTTCACGTATTTTTTGCCGCTCTGTTCTGTTGGGGGAAATAAATGCGGTCAGCACCACCAGCCCGGCATCAACCATCAATTTTGAGACTTCGCCGACTCGTCGAATATTCTCCTGCCTGTCGGTGTCAGAAAACCCTAAATCACTGCACAAACCATGGCGCAGATTATCACCGTCCAGTAAGTAAGTTTTGATTCCTTGCGAAAACAACGCTTGTTCCAATGCTCCCGCAAGAGTGGATTTTCCTGAACCGGATAATCCCGTAAACCAAATGACTAAGGCAGGATGCCCATTTACTGTTTCCCTCTGTTTCCTATCCAATGTATGTGAATGCCAGACGATATTTTGGGAAACCGGTGAACGAGAGCCTGATGAACAAAAAACAGATGTCTTATTCTGAGACACTTATTTCCCTCCCAATAAATCACGCGCTCCCCAATGCGGGAAGTGACGACGGACTAACCGATTGAACTCCAGTTCAAACTCACTGTATTCTTTGGGTTCTTCATAAACATCAGTCTGAATTTCCCGCACCAGTCCGGCTCCCACAGTAACGTTGGTCAGACGATCAATCAAAATGATGCCGCCTGTATCCGGATTTTGTGCATAACTGTCAAGCAGTAACGGCTCATCAAATGAAAGCTCCACCAGCCCGATTGCATTCAAAGGGAGTTCAACCGCAACTTTCTGGGTCAGATTGTTAATATCTACCTGATACTGGAAATTATCGACTTTGCCCCGGCTTTTTTTACCCGCAACTTTGATATCCAGACTTTGCCCCTGAATCAGTGGCTTTTCCGACATCCATACAACATCAACCAAAGCATGGCGGGTTGCGATCATTTGATCCTCAACAGCAACCAACAGATCGCCACGACTGATATCAATTTCATCTTTTAGTACAACGGTAATGGCTTCTCCGGGTACAGCAAATGGCAGATCGCCGTTGAAAGTCACTATTCTCTCTACCGTCGAAACAACCCCTGATGGCATAACTTTAATTTTCTGGCCTTGGCGCAAAACCCCTGACGATAATGTACCACTGTATCCACGAAAATCGAGGTCGGGACGGTTTACATATTGCACCGGAAAGCGCAGAGGCTGTTCTGTCGCTTTGGTCTGTACATCCACGGTTTCAAGGATATCCAGTAAAGTTTTTCCTGTATGCCATGCCATTTTTTCGCTGCGGGTGACAATGTTATCCCCTTCCAATGCCGAAATTGGCACGAAATGAATATTCAGCTCAGCAGGCAATTGAGCCGCAAAATCCAAGTAATCCTGTTTGATCTGTTCAAATATATCCTGTCGGTATTCGAGTAGATCCATTTTATTCACGGCAACCACCAGATGGCGAATACCCAGCAAGGTGCTGATAAAACTGTGTCGGCGCGTTTGCTCCTGGACACCTTTTCGTGCATCTATCAGCAAAATGGAGAGATCACTGGTTGAAGCGCCAGTGGCCATATTGCGGGTATATTGTTCATGCCCCGGCGTATCCGCAATGATGAATTTGCGCTTTTCTGTGGAAAAATAACGATATGCAACATCAATGGTAATGCCCTGCTCCCGTTCCGCAGCCAATCCATCGACTAATAACGCCAGATCCAACTTTTCGCCTTGAGTCCCTATCCGCTTGCTATCGCTTTGTAATGTCGCAAGTTGATCTTCATAAATCTGGCGGGTGTCATGCAGTAAACGGCCTATTAGTGTACTTTTGCCATCATCCACGCTACCACAGGTTAAAAAGCGCAATAATCCCTTTTCTTGCTGTCCCCGCAGGTAAGCTTCAACGCCTCCTTGCTGTTTGATCTGGCTGGCGATGGTTTCATTATATGCAAGTGCTGGCATTTCTGGTCTCCTTAAAAATAACCCTGACGCTTTTTCAGTTCCATCGAACCGGATTGATCACTATCAATCAGCCGTCCCTGCCGTTCACTGGTAGTCGATATCAACATTTCTTCTATGATTTCCGGTAACGTCCCTGCATCCGATTCCACAGCGCCTGTCAGCGGCCAACAACCCAAGGTTCTGAAGCGAACTTGACGCTGGCTGATCACTTCTCCGGGTTTCAGATCGATGCGATCATCATCAACCATAATCCATGTTCCGTCGCGCTGAATAACCGGACGGTGTTTAGCGAAATAAAGGGGAACAATGTCAATCTGTTCTAAATAGATGTATTGCCAGATGTCCAACTCAGTCCAGTTGGATAACGGGAATACACGGATGCTTTCCCCTTTATTAATCTGGCCGTTATAGTTGCGCCAGAGTTCCGGACGCTGGTTTTTTGGGTCCCAACGATGAGCGCGATCACGGAATGAGTAAATTCGTTCTTTCGCACGCGATTTTTCTTCATCACGCCGCGCCCCGCCAAATGCAGCATCAAAACCGTATTTATTCAGCGCCTGTTTCAATCCCTCTGTTTTCATGATGTCGGTATGTTTTGCACTGCCATGAATAAAAGGATTAATTCCCAGTTCATCCCCTTGTGGATTGCGGTAAACCAGCAATTCAAGACCATACTCTTTCACAGTACGATCGCGGAAATCATACATGTCCCGGAACTTCCAGCCTGTATCCACGTGCAATAAAGGAAAAGGAACCTTCCCCGGATAAAAAGCCTTACGTGCGAGGTGCAGCATGACTGAAGAATCTTTACCTATCGAATAGAGCATCACAGGGTTGGCAAATTCAGCCGCTACTTCCCGTATGATATGGATACTTTCAGCTTCAAGCTGCTGTAAATGTGTCAGTTTTTTTTCGTCCATAAACCACTCCTTATTCAAAATCGATATACCCGTCGTCTTTCAAGTTGCCACTTTGTTGGCTGTGCTCATTCACCCCAGTCACATAGTTATCTATGTTCCCGGGGATTCATTCCCTTGCCGTCGCGCTGCATCTTGAAATTCATTGGGTATAACAGCAGTATGATTTACTTGAGCAACCGCTTTTTCTTGATCAGTCAATGGATTTTGATCAACGGATTGCTGCCTAAACCACGCTATCTGATGATGGAGTTGAGCCACTTCTCCCACTATCAGCAAAGCAGGAGATGGAGCTTCCTGTGCCAACCGTTCCAGTTCGGATAAGGTTCCGGTCAACACTTGCTGTTCTGGACGAGTGCCACAACCAATGACGGCAACGGGAGTATCGGCATCCCGCCCGTGTGAAATCAGTTTTTGACTGATTAAGGCAGATTTCATGATGCCCATGTAAATTGCCAGTGTTTGATTGCCCCGCGCTAATGCAGGCCAATCCAATTCATTACCGTTTTCACGACAATGACCTGTAATAAAAGTGACGCTTTGAGAATGTTCCCGATGTGTCAAAGGAATACCTGCATACGCAGAAGCGCCAACAGCAGCGGTAATACCGGGCACAACCTGAAAAGGAATACCAGCCTCTGCCGCAATTTGTAATTCTTCTCCGCCACGACCAAAAATAAAGGGATCTCCCCCTTTCAGGCGCACAACTTTTTTCCCTTGATTTGCCAGCTCAACGATGAGTGCATTCGTTTCTTCCTGAACAGCAGAGTGATTACCCGCTCTTTTTCCAACGCAGATTTTGTCTGCATCACGGCGTACTAATTCCAGAATCTCATCACTAACCAAATGGTCATAGAGGACGACATCAGCCTGCTGGAGCACCTGCAAACCTTTTAATGTCAGTAAACCCGGATCTCCCGGCCCTGCACCTACCAACGCCAACTCTCCTTGGATACGAGAATTATCCTGAGTTAATTGTTGTTCGAGCTGCTCTTCTGCTTGTTGTAACTGTCCATTAGCAACCAAAGTGGCAAAACGCCCATTAAATGCCTTTTCCCAAAAATGGCGTCGCTGACGCATAGAAGCAAGCCGCTGTTTTACGCGTTCACGCCAGCGGCCTGCAATATCTGCTATTGAACCAAGATGAAATGGCAGTAAGGACTCCAACTTTTCCCGCAATAACTTTGTCAATACCGGAGATTTTCCAGCCGATGAAATCGCGACCATAATCGGAGAACGATCAATGATGGAGGGGAAAATAGCGGAACAAAGTGGCTGGTTATCCACAACATTAACCAGAATTGACCGGTTATTGGCTTCTGCAAAAACAGATTGGTTAAGATTGTGATTATCAGTCGCGGCAATCACTAAAAATACGCCATTAAGATATTCGGTTTTAAATGTTCCCTGTAACCACTCAAACTCTCCCTTTTGATGGCTCTGTTGCAGTTCTGCATGTAATTCAGGTGCAACAACTGTTAACGCTGCACCAGTACGCAGTAACAGACTTGCTTTGCGAGAAGCAATTTCTCCGCCTCCCACCAGCAATACTTTTCGGGCTTTGAGCTCAACAAATAAGGGTAAATAGTCCACAGTGACATGCCATCCAGTGTTTAATTTCTTAATAATTATCTAAAGAATGAATATATGAAGCTGTGACGAGGTTATGAAATGACAAAAAGTAATTATTAGTTCCTGAATCGTATAAGGTCAGTTTTTTAATGGGTTATAAGATTGCAACATGTGAAATATTCAGTAAAAACCCCTGCTTTTTTATTGCGCAACTCCCCTTTTCTGAGAGACTTATTTTGTGATAAAAATCACATTTTAGGATTATTTTTTGAATTTTAAGATCGTGGGGGAAAGTTTTTATTATTCAGGTTACAAATAAAATTAATATCTGCTTTACTATTTTTATAAATCATCCAATTCAAGAGGTAATATTCCCACCGAAATACTGGACATACTGTTTAAAAGGCAAGCTTGAAAAAATGTTTGAAGGAAATGCTTGATAGCTATTATTTATTCTGGGATGGCAACTGCTTCATCTGGATTGAAGTACTAGAATATTAAAGTAACGCGATGCTCGACTTTTATGATGAGTTGAAATGACATAGCCGCTCCTTTATAACTTTAAGTCGTCAAAAATAGAGAAATAAAGGAACAAAAGGCTATGTCACAGCAAG
>NZ_JBBMXH010000129.1:0-9792 GCF_037996725.1 Xenorhabdus entomophaga | reverse complement strand
AAGCGACCACGAAAAACACGGGGTTACAATACGCCGGATGAGCTATTTAAAGGTACAAAAACTCATTTACTTCGTTTATAACGATGTTGCACTTAATATGTGAATCCAAGCCTGTTAGTTATTAACGCTTTTTGATTGTTTTGTATATAGTAATTTAAAAAATGGTTGTTGTTTTTTTGTTAAATCAAACACAGGTGTGGAATTAAATTTACTTTATTAAAATAATTATCGTTGTTAATTAATTTTATTGGTTATATTTTCTTGTTTTAAATAAAGGCGACTGCAATCTTGTTTTTATGATTGTTGTTGAATTGAAATTATATTAAAGGTATTGGTGATTTATTCTTAAAAAATTAATCGGTCAGTGTTTTTAGAGATCTTTATTTAAATTATCCTGCTCTATTTCCGGGGTAAACATTGCCTGATTCTACTCCGCAGGCATAGAAATTCAGCATAAAGAAATAATGGTGAGTTTGTTCCAGAAACTCAGGAAGGGATGGAGACATCTGCATGGAAGTTTGTTGTTGAATTTTCAAAATAAGTTTAAACACCAATAAAATAATTGAGTGTTTCTCTGGGGGCTTGAAGTGCGCTTCTTCACTACAGAGCACATGTCAAAATGTGCTAATTTTTTACCAAACTCTTGCCGATAAGTATAAAATGAACAAATGGCTTATTGGTCATTGATTCATAATGTGATTGTTTTTTGATTTTCTTGAATAACTGCAATATTTATGCTTATTAGCGCTGTTATTAACAGTAAAAAACAGTCACAATCTCTTCACCGACGGATTTTTGGCAATTTGTAAGGGTAACATGGAAATATTCTTTACTATCTTGATATTGATTTTGGTGGTGTCAGTTTCTGGTGTTCTTACTAAAATGATTCCGTTCCGTGTCCCCTTGCCTATAGTGCAAATAGCAATGGGAGCACTGCTCGCCTGGCCTCATTTTGGTTTACACGTTACTTTCGATCCTGAATTATTCCTCGTTTTACTTATTCCCCCTTTGTTGTTTGTTGATGGCTGGAAAACACCGACCAGAGAGTTTTTCCAGCACGGACGTGAAATTGTTATTTTAGTTTTAGTATTGGTATTAGTGACAGTTGCCGGTATTGGTTATTTAATTCACTGGTTATTGCCGAGTATCTCACTTATTGCTGCTTTTGCACTGGCGGCAGTGTTATCACCTACTGATGCGGTTGCATTATCATCAATTGTTGGAAAAGGGCGCATTCCCAAAAATATGATGAGCATACTGGAAGGAGAAGCATTGATGAATGATGCTTCTGGTCTGGTGGCTCTGAAATTTGCTGTAGCAATTGCCATGGGAACAATGGCCTTTACCGTCACTGGTGCAACGATGAAGTTTTTCCTGGTTGCGCTTGGTGGATTGGCTTCTGGTATTGCTGTCACATTGATATACAGTAAATCCCTCCGGCTGATGAGTCGCTGGAGTGGCGATGATCCTGCAACTCAAATCGTGTTCATGATGTTGTTGCCATTCGCTTCCTACATGATTGCTGAACATATCGGTGTATCCGGTATTCTGGCAGCAGTGGCTGCTGGTATGACGATCAGTAAAGCTGGAGTGATCCGCAATGCACCACTGAATATGCGTCTGCGTGCTGATAACGTATGGGGAATGCTGGCTTTCGTCTTCAATGGCCTTGTATTCATCATGCTGGGGTTACAATTACCGGGTATTTGGGAAACTTCTGTCGCTCAGGCTGAACTTGATCCGCAAGTTGAAACGTGGATGCTGTTCTCTGCCGTAGGGATCATTTACGTAGCGTTGGTATTGCTGCGGTTCGCCTGGTTGTGGCTGATGAAAAATAGCAGTAGGGTATTAATGAAGAAGAAACCGCTGGAGTTTGCTTCTTACACAACCCGCGAATTGTGGTTGGCTTCGTTTGCTGGTGTTCGTGGTGCAATTACACTGGCGGGTGCGTTGTCTATTCCCCTCTTTTTACCGGATGGTGATCCGTTCCCGGCTCGTTATCAGTTGATTTTCATTTCAGCGGGTGTGATTCTGCTCTCCCTGTTTATAGGGGTTATCGCTTTACCTTTGTTGCTTCGTGGCATGAAAGTGGGGGATAAACTGGCGGATCTCAATGAAATCAGAATGGCAAAAGCAGCAATGGCTGAAGTTGCGATTGTCAGTATGAATAAGATGGAAGAACGTTTATCTGCCAGTCCGGAAGAGAAGCTGGATGCAGAAGACATTAGTGAAATCGCTTCCCGAGTTATCGGTTATTTGCGGCGTCGTACTGCGGGTACGGATGAAATCGAACATAATTTGATGGTTGAAGAGCTGGAGCGTCGTTTCCGCTTAACGGCATTAAGGGCTGAGCGAGGAGAACTGTACCATTTGCGTGCAACCCGTAAGATTAGTAATGAAACACTACAATCGCTGCTGCATGATCTGGATTTGCTCGAAGCGCTTTTAGTGGGGAATGAACAATAAAAGTAGGTAAAGACCAATAAATTATGTGGCTGTTAACAATCACAACCTTTTTGTGGGCCGCTTCATTTAGCCTGATCGGTGTCTATCTCGCTGGTCAGGTTGATAGCTGGTTTTCAGTTCTTGTCAGGGTAGTGCTGGCGGCAATGGTGTTTTTGCCATTTTTGCGCTGGCGTGGTCTGTCATTGAAAGTTATTTTACTGTATATGGCCGTCGGTGCTTGTCAGCTTGGTGTGATGTACTTATTTGTGTTTCATGCCTATCATTACCTGTCTGTTGCAGAGTTTTTACTGTTTACCATCATGACGCCGCTTTATGTCACATTGATTTATGATTTGATGGGGCGCCAGCGGCTGCGTTGGGGTTATGCTCTGAGTTCTTTGCTGGCTGTGGCTGGCGCAGCGATTATTCGTTATGACCGATTGAGTGAATCTTTTTGGATTGGTTTGGTGCTGGTGCAATTGGCGAATATTTTCTTTGCGATGGGGCAGGTTGGATATAAGCGTTTGATGGAAGTCAATCCAATTCCACAGAGAGTGGCGTTTTCATGGTTCTATCTGGGCGCCTGTGTTGTTGCCATCATCGGCTGGCTGATGTTTGGTGATCCACAAAAATTACCGACCACTCAGATACAGTGGGGCGTCCTGATTTGGCTGGGAATTGGCGCATCAGGCATTGGCTACTTCATGTGGAACTATGGCGCAACCCAAGTAGATGCCGGAACACTGGCCATTATGAACAATATGCTGGTTCCGGCAGGGTTGTTGGTCAATTTTGCAATTTGGCAGCAGCATCCTGATTGGCTGAGCTTTACCATTGGAGGCAGCCTGATTGTTGCATCGCTTTGGGCGCATCACCGCTGGATACTGAAACCCGCTTCACGAAAGGCAAATTGTCCACCGCATGCTGGCGGGCAGAACGAATAAACGTATCAATGGCAGGTTGACGCTGTTCTCCTTCCCGGTTGGCAGCGTACAATCTGCTCCATAGCCCTTCCCCTAACGTTTGGGTCACAACCAACCCCTGTCTTTCGAATGTTTCCACTGCCCAATGTGGTAATGCAGCAATACCCAAACGAGCCGCCACCATTTGGATCAGCAATAGCGTATTATCAACAGCTTTCAATGTCGGAGCGACACCCGCAGGTTCAAGAAAACGCCGCCAGATATCAAACCGTTGCCGCTGAACGGGATAAATCAATAGGAGTTCAGAAGCAAGATCTTGCGGATGGATATCCCGTTTATTTGCCAGAGGATGATCCGGCGCAATCACCAGCTTTACTTCATAATCAAACAGTGGAGTGTAATGTAGATTACTGTCCGCAATGATGTCTGATGTCAGAACGATATCCAGCTCTCTCTTTTGCAGAGCAGGCTGAGGATCAAACGTCACACCGGATTTAAAATCCACGTTAACTTGTGGCCAGCTTTCACGAAAACGCTTAAGTGCGGGTGTCAGCCATTGAATACAACTATGGCATTCAATGGCAATGCGTAGATTTGTCTCCTCTGGTTCATTACATTCACGCAGGGAAGCCGTAATCAAGGGTAATACTTGTTCCGCCAGCCTTAATAATACTTCTCCCTGAGGCGTTAACCGCAGAGGCTGGCTTTTACGAATGAACAGTTTAAATCCCAGCCGGTGCTCTAATTCACTGAATTGATGAGAAAGGGCAGATTGCGTCTGATGAAGATAATTTGCAGCAGCAGCCAACGATCCACAATGGTTCAATGCTTGTAGTGTTTTTAGGTGTTTTATTTCGATCATGAAAAACCTTCAAGTTGATAATGAATAAATTGCGCTTGTGGTTTATACACTACATGCTGATTATAGAAGTGTAAACATCTAGACGGCTAAAAATTTCACGGGTGATAACATGACGGTTTTGAATCATACATTAGGTTTTCCACGTATTGGCTTGAAAAGAGAGCTGAAAAAGGCGCAAGAAAATTATTGGGCAGGTAAGATTTCCCAACAGGAATTGCTGGAGACAGGCCGTGAATTACGCGCACGTCATTGGCAACAACAAAAAGAAGCGGGCGTTGATTTAGTCCCCGTTGGTGATTTTGCCTGGTATGATCAAGTATTGACCACTAGCTTGTTATTAGGCAATGTTCCACCACGTCACCGAAACGAAGGTGGAAATATTGATCTGGATACCTTGTTCCGTATTGCTCGTGGTCGGGCACCGACAGGCACACCAGCAGCAGCTTCAGAAATGACCAAATGGTTCAACACAAATTACCACTATATCGTGCCTGAATTTCAGGAAGGGCAGGAATTCAAACTAGGCTGGAACCAGTTACTGGATGAAGTGGATGAAGCTCTGGCGTTGGGACATAAAATAAAACCTATCCTGTTGGGGCCGGTGACTTATTTATGGCTTGGTAAAGTGAAGGGCAAGACTTTTGATCGCTTATCCTTACTGGCAGATATCCTGCCGATATACCAACAAGTGTTGGCAGAACTGGCAAAACGTGGCATTGAGTGGGTACAGATTGATGAACCAGCGTTAGTGCTGGAACTGCCAGAAGAATGGCTCGCGGCGTTCTCAACGGCTTATCAGGCTCTTGAAGGGCAGGTGAAGTTACTGTTGACGACCTATTTCGATAGCATCGGCCATAATCTGGAGACAATCAAATCACTGCCAGTGCAGGGGCTGCATGTTGATTTAGTGGCAGGACAGGATTCCCTTGAAAGTTTAGATAAATCACTGCCGGATAATTGGTTGCTTTCACTGGGTGTCATTAATGGTCGCAATGTCTGGCGAGCAGATTTGAGTGAGAAATATCAGCTTGTTGCACCATTGGTCAGTAAGAGAAATGTGTGGATTGGTACTTCCTGTTCATTGCTGCATAGCCCGATTGACCTGAATGATGAAACAGGGTTAGACGAAGAAGTGAAGAGCTGGTTTGCCTTTGCATTGCAGAAATGTTCGGAGCTTTCTTTGTTGTCACAAGCATTGAATGCACCAGAAGGCAGTAAGCAGTCTGAACTGGATGCTTATAGTGCACCAATTCGTGCCCGCCGTAGCTCCACAAGGGTAAATAATCCAGCGGTTACTGAACGCATCGCTGCGATCAAGCCGCAAGATAGTGAGCGCTATCAGGCATATCCTGAACGTGCCAAGCTTCAGCGCCAACGTTATAACTTACCGCTGTGGCCAACAACAACTATCGGTTCATTCCCGCAGACAACGGAAATTCGTGGCTTGCGTCTCGATTTCAAAAAGGGCCGGGTGGATAGTACGCATTACCGAACCAATATCAGTGAACATATTAAGCAGGCGATTCAGGAACAGGAACATTTGGGGCTGGATGTGCTGGTGCATGGGGAAGCTGAACGTAACGACATGGTGGAATATTTCGGTGAACACTTTGATGGTTATGTCTTCACGCAAAATGGTTGGGTGCAAAGCTACGGTTCCCGTTGCGTAAAACCACCAGTGATTATAGGTGATATCAGCCGCCCGGAAGCCATTACTGTAGATTGGGCGACTTATGCACAATCCTTGACTGATAAACCTGTGAAAGGGATGTTAACAGGGCCGGTGACGATTCTCTGTTGGTCATTCCCAAGGGAAGATGTCAGCCGGGAAACTATCGCTAAACAGATAGCGCTGGCGCTGCGTGATGAAGTTGATGATTTACAGAAAGCGGGCATTGGTATCATTCAGATTGATGAACCTGCATTGCGTGAAGGATTGCCACTGCGCAGAGAAGAATGGCAGGCATATTTGGAATGGGCAGTGGATGCCTTCAAGCTGAGCGCAGCAGTTGCGGAAGATGACACCCAAATCCACACTCATATGTGTTATTGCGAGTTCAATGACATCATGCCGTCTATTGCAGCACTGGATGCGGACGTGATCACCATTGAAACTTCTCGCTCAGATATGGAGTTGTTGGATTCATTCGAAGATTTCTCATATCCGAATGAAATTGGGCCTGGTGTGTATGATATTCACTCACCAAACGTGCCAAGTGTTGAATGGATTGAAGCATTATTGCGTAAAGCGGCTGACCGTATCCCTGTTGAACGCTTGTGGGTAAACCCGGATTGTGGTTTGAAAACCCGCGGTTGGACAGAAACCAGACAATCATTGGCGAACATGGTAGAAGCCGCAAAACGCCTGCGTGCTTCAGTGAATGATTATCTTTAAAATTAAGCGATAAGTTGAAAATACCCGCCACAGAGGATGTAATGTGGCGGGTTTAAAGGATTATTTCCCAAGGAGTTTGTTTTTCAATAAATTCATGCCAGCCGATTTCAAATCCAGATTTTCCGGCACTTCACCGTTTGGGGTGACTTTATCAATGAGATTTGGCAAATGTTGGGAGAGTAAAGAAGAGGCTTCATTGGGATCTATCCCAATTTTATCTGCCAACTGTTGAATTGTAGAAGAGCCAAAAATAGAAGAAAGTTGATCGGCATGAATAGGTAAATTTTCGCCGGAACCAATCCATGAGTGAATCGTTCCATCCAGACCTTGCTGGGAAAACTTATCAATTAACCCACTTATTCCTCCCTGACCTTCAACCCAGTCCATCACATGCTGAAGTTGCTGGTTTTTACCACCACTCAGCATATTAGCGATTTGATCGAAAAAGCCCATCGTAACACTCCCCTTTGTTGAGGTTTTATCTGCCTGACCAGATAAAACACTTAATTAGGTACGTTTGCAGGAATAAAGTAGTAGATATGTTATGGAATAAAGATGAATAACAGATTTAATTATTACAGTAGCACAATATTTCAAAATCACCTTATTTTAGGTGGAGATGGGTGATTGGAGTATTGAGTAATTTTTCTTATTAAATTACCGATTTTTAACACTGTTATGTGAAATGAAGTTTTGTGTTTTTTTATTTTAATTTATTTAAATTCAATTTGTTATGATTTTTTCTTGTTGTGAAATATAAATTATGAATGTGATATTCATCGTTTTTTTGTGAAGTTATCTATGTGAAGATTAGAAAGGTAACAAAATAGTCATACAACACCAGGGAATTACATCGATAATAAAAATAGAGATTATAGGGCTGGAAGCGATGAAAGCAGGAATAGCATGGTCCTAATAAGAGTAGGTATGTCACCTATTCAATGTCAAAACCTGTGAGCATTCAAACAGGCGAAAGAAATAGGTCATAGTGAATAGAGTTGTCTAATTGCAGTGGTTGTAGCTAGGCGTACTTTTGTCATCTGTAGTTAATAGGGAATGTAATTAACAATTAAGTAAATTAAGACAGGCTCATCTGTTATTTTGTTTAGTACTTCCTCTTCTTGAAAATGCATAAAATGTTTCTGTTTATTGGTATGAATAAACAGAAACATGCCTAATATACTAACTTCAGGGGAGCTTAAAGATTGTAGTACGGTAACTAATGACTATGATTTTTAGGCTCTTCTGAGTTATTCAAACAATCTAATCCGATTTTGAGTGTGAACATAAAATTTCTGAATTTGTCAAAGATAAAATTTCTCTCTTTCGAATTTTCAATTTATGGCATGTGGCTCACATGATAAGGAATCCATAAGTATTTGAAATGAAGCAGGCAAGAAGGTGAGATATGATTCCGTATAAGGAATCTCAAATATTTTTGACAATTGAACGGAAAAATGGAGCATCAGATGAACAAGATATGTAAGAGAGTAGTCTTGTTGGAGGGGCAATCATGGCCATCAAACTTGGTGTAATTGCTGATGATTTCACAGGGGCAACTGATATCGCTAGTTTTATGGTGCAAAGTGGTTGGCAAGTTACTCAATTGTTAGGAGTACCAGATGAGAATACACTTGTTCCGTGTGATATAGACGCTGTTGTGATTAGCTTGAAAAGTCGTTCTTGTTCTGTTGATGAGGCTATTAAACAATCTTTGAAATCTTGCCGATGGTTATGGCATAAGGCGGGGTGTAGTCAACTGTTTTTCAAATATTGTTCCACTTTTGACTCAACTTCAGAAGGCAATATTGGTCCGGTTATGGATGCTTTGATGGATGAACTTCAGGTGGATATCAGCCTAATTTGCCCGGCTCTTCCAGTCAATGGACGTACGGTAGTTCATGGGCACTTGTTTGTTAATGGACAGTTATTGAACGAAAGTGGAATGCAATATCATCCAGTCACTCCGATGAAAGATGCCAATTTACTGCGATTGATAGAACAGCAATCAAAAGGGAGAGCAGGATTAGTCAATCTTGATTATGTGCGTCAGGGAAAACAAGCTATTTGTCATCATCTGGAATCATTGCGCCAGAATGATATTCGCTATGCGGTAATGGATGCGATGTTGATGGAAGATTTGATGCCTATCGCTCAAGCAGTATCGGATATGACATTAGTGACAGGTGGTTCTGGTCTAGGGGCAGCACTAGCTAGTCACCATTCAGGGCACACTTTGGCAGTTTCGGCAATTGGAGATGTTCCACCAGCCATAGATAGAAAAACGGTTATTATCTCGGGAAGTTGCTCAGTTATGACAAATCAACAAGTCAATGAGTATAAGAAAATCTCACCTGCCATAGAATTAAATGTGGGAGAGTGTATCCACAATTCTGAATATGTCGATCAGTTGACAGACTGGGTTATCCAGCAATCAGAGGGCAGCTTAGCGCCTATGCTATATGCTACACAGTCACCTAAATCACTGGAAATGATTCAACAGCAGTATGGTGCTATAGAAGCCAGCAATGCAATTGAACAAGTTTTTGCTGAAACTGTTAGGAAATTGAGACAACAGGGATTTAATACTTTTATTGTCGCGGGTGGGGAAACTTCGGCTCAGGTTGTACGCAGTTTGGGAATAGGCCAAATCAGTATTGGTGCACCTATTGCTCCGGGGGTTCCTTGGGTACATGACTTGCATTCCGATTGTTGGTTGGCGTTGAAATCGGGCAATTTTGGTGAGATTGATTTCTTCTGGTATGCACAAGAGATGTTTCATATATAAAAAGGTATTGTATGGAGTTGCAGGTTGGAGGAGTAGGTTTGTCAAATAATGGACTATGATATTAGGATATATGAGAGTGAGATTATAAGGTGATTCATCATTGTTTCATTAATGAATTACAAATAAGTTGATTGAGTAAAATTGCATACGAGAGATTAGGATAGTTAGAAATAGCCAGACAAAAGAAACTCCTATGAATTTAGTAAGATATCATAATGGGTGAGGATATTGTTTTGCATTTACATGCCCTTAGCTAGTGATCATTTCCTATATATATAACTTTTCATAATTATGAGAATTTCATATTTCCTATTCCTTTCCAACTATTTGCTGAAGCGGCATTCAAGAAAATCTTAACTCTTTTGATGAGCTGCCACAT
>NZ_JBBMXH010000128.1:0-9895 GCF_037996725.1 Xenorhabdus entomophaga | reverse complement strand
CTAACTTGTCCATAGCCTGTTCCCCCTCGGAGCTGTTTTTGGTGTGCACCAAAACTTTGCTCCTGGAACAGGCTTCTCGTCAATGTCTTATCCAGAATTCGGGTTAATTAACAAACCGTTATAAGGTTTGTTTTCCGATGTCAATTTATCGCAGCATTATCCGCTTTTGCTAATTCTTCATTGCGTAATTCTTTACGAAGGATTTTACCTACGTTGGATTTCGGCAACTCATCGCGGAATTCAACGAGTTTCGGTACCTTATATCCCGTCAGGTAACGACGGCAATGTGTCTTCAATTCATCCTCAGTTAAGCTGGGATCTTTACGAACAACAAAGACTTTGACTGCTTCCCCTGAGTTTTTGCTCAGAACACCCACTGCTGCCGACTCTAATACTTTAGGATGGGAAGAAACAACTTCTTCTACTTCGTTTGGATAGACATTAAAACCGGAAACCAGAATCATGTCTTTTTTACGATCAACAATGTGGAAAAAGCCTTTTTCATCTATGTTGGCAATATCACCTGTTGCCAGCCAGCCATCTTTCAACACTTCATCCGTGGCATCAGGACGTTCCCAGTAACCCTTCATGACTTGTGGGCCGCGTACCCACATTTCGCCTGCTTCTCCCGGAGAAACTTCATTACCATCACTCCCTACCAGCTTGATTTCTGTCGAAGCAACGGGATAGCCAATGCTGCCGCTGTAATGAGCCAAATCATGCGGATTGGCTGAAACCAGAGGGGCACACTCTGTTAATCCATAACCTTCCAGCAAGTGACAACCAGTCAGATTTTCCCACTTGTCGGCAACCACTTTCTGCACCGCCATGCCACCACCAACAGATAAGCGTAATGAAGAAAAATTCAGCTTCTGAAATTCAGGGTTATTCAACCAAGCATTGAATAGCGTGTTAACACCCGATAGTGCTGTGAAACGATAACGAGATAACTCCTTAACCGTTCCATTGACATCACGAGGATTAGTAATCAACAGGTTCTGCCCGCCGAGTTCAATAAAGAACAAGCAGTTTATTGTCAAAGCAAAGATATGGTACAGAGGCAGTGCAGTGACTACTAACTCTTGCCCGATTTTCAATAATGGGGAGTAACATGCTTTTGCTTGTTCCAGATTTGCCAACATATTACGATGAGTCAGCATGGCACCTTTTGCCACTCCGGTGGTTCCGCCCGTATATTGCAGAAATGCCAAATCCTCACCTTTCACATCCGGTTTGACATACTGCATACGATAGCCTTTGTGCATGGCACTACGGAATGAAATAGCATCCGGTAAATGATATTTTGGCACGAGTCGTTTAACGTATTTGACGACAAAATCGACGAGAGTTCCTTTTGTCCGAGAGAGTTGATCTCCCATGCGGGTCAAAATAACGTGTTTGACTTTAGTGTTGAAAACAATCTTTTCTAAGGTATGAGCAAAGTTAGAAACGATAACAATGGCAGATGTTCCACTGTCATTAAGCTGGTGTTCCAATTCACGCGGGGTATAAAGCGGGTTAACATTTACAACTATCATCCCTGCCCGCAGAATGCCGAACAGTGCTACGGGATATTGCAGTAAATTCGGCATCATCAATGCCACACGATCCCCTTTTTTCAACCCCAGTCCATTCTGTAAATAGGCAGCAAAGGCGCGGCTACGCTCTTCCAATTTACGGAAAGTCATTACTTCGCCCATATTGATAAATGCGACTTGATCGGCATAACGCGCCACAGCATTTTCAAACATTTCAATCAACGACGAATAACGGTCGGGATCGATCTCTGCCGGAACATTTGCCGGATAATGTTTTAGCCAGACTTTTTCCAAGTTGAATACTCCTGAAATCTAATTGCGGTATAACCACTGACCATAAAACAAACCAGATCTGTATATTTAACAAATTATTAACTCAGCGTACCAGTTTGAAAAGAAACATTGTTCAGGTTGGCGATACACATCACTAATTTATTACAATTAATTACTGCAAAAAATAAAGCGGCTATTGCCGCCTGCATTATTTTTATTTATTTATCAATTGGTTAACTTAAAAACCAACACTTAGGCTTATAATCCATAGATTATACACTGACTCACTGGGTTTTAACTTAAAGCCAAACTATTATTCCAAATGGTTATAATCAGGATAACCCAATAAAAGATAATTATTAAGAATAGAATTTAATATAGGATTCAGTATATAAAATAACCTCACAAAATGCGAGGCTATTTATGTTATCGTGATCTACTCGATTGGTGAATAAATTTACTCGGTTAGGATCTTTTCAACAGATACTGGCTGGGATGGTGAATACACTCCCCAAGCCGGGCCAAAAGGATTACCGTAGTAGCCCCATGGATCAGCGGCAACCGAAGAAGGGAAAATCATTCTCTGAGATTCATGCCAGCGTTTCATTCCCGTGACATTCATCACAATGTAATTATACGGGCTACTCCCTACTTTTCCTTTCTCCAGAGCCGTAATCAAACCCACTACAGTGACATAATGGTCTTTGAAATCACTCGGTTCTAAAAAAGCGTTCACGTAAGCATAAACCCGCCCCAGAGAAGCTTCCGCCAAACGTGGAGCTGCATTATCTGCTAATGGCATGGCAGAAATTTCCAACCGGGTTTGATCTTTTTCATTCAAGACACTGAGAACTTTTCCACCAAAACGCCCTTCATGCCCAATATATAATTCAGGGGCATTTTTAACGGAAAGTAAATTTTCCACCGGCGTTTTAGTCGTTCCCTTGATAGCATCAGGAACTGATACACAACCCGCAAGCATCACCATTCCCAGCACCATACCCAAAAACAATATTGCTTGCAGGGTGCTTCGACAACGTGTTCCATTGAGCATAAATTCCTCCGATCCTATAAAGCTTGATCAAACTGACTATAACTTAGACAGTCATCAATAACACCTTAACGACCCGGTAATTTTTTCCATGTTACTTCATTGCGCAAATAAACAGGCTCAGCATGTTCAACTGATGTCGCTTCTCCCGCTTCCCACATTTGAATCGCCAATGGCAACATATCTTCCGCATGAGGTAAAGTAATCTCACTGGCTACCAGTGTTAAGTGGCTGTCCAATAATTGAGGATAAGCTTCCCATCCCGTTCCCGCAATGGCCCATTCACCGGACAAGGAACTCATAATCGCTTGCGCTTGTTCAGGTTTTAAAACCGCTTCTGTTTCATCACCTTGCCACTCACCTTGTGAATTACGGCTGTATTGCCCCCAATAGATTTCCCCCATACGTGCATCAATGGCAACCAGAACGTTAGTTGCCCCTTTGAGGCGAAACGCACCTTGTGCCATCGTTTTCAGGGAAGAAACACCCAGCATCGGCAATTCAGCGCCCAATGCCAGCCCCTGAGCAATACCAACTCCAATCCGCACGCCGGTAAAACTGCCCGGCCCACGGCCAAATGCCAGTGCATTCAATTGTTGCAGACTCAAACTGCCCTTTGATAATACGTCTCGAACCATCGGTAAGATACGTTGAGTATGCTCTCGTGGGGAAATCTCAAACTGAGCCTCGACGACCCCTTCATTCCAAAGTGCAACAGAACAGGCTTCAGTTGCAGTATCAATAGCTAAAATCCGCGTGGACATGCCTTAACTCCGGCAAGAAATAGAATTCAAAAAAAGAGGGTTATGGTAGCATAACCCCGACAATTTTACTCTGGCTGTGATGGACGTGATTTCAGAAACTCTACTGCTTTTGATAAATCACGGGTACGAGGTGCAGGTGGTAAACTGTTCAGAAACACCTCTCCATATGGGCGCATAACCAGCCGATTATCACAAATGACAACAACGCCATAATCATCAATATCACGAATCAAACGCCCGACACCCTGTTTCAGGCTAATTACTGCATCGGGAAGCTGCACTTCGTTAAAGGCATCTCCGCCCTTAAGCTGACAATCTTCAATACGAGCCTTAAGTAACGGGTCATCAGGTGCAGTAAACGGTAATTTATCAATAATGACACAGGACAATGCATCACCACGGACATCTACCCCTTCCCAAAAACTGCCGGTTGCTACCAGCAGTGCATTACCTGCTGAGATAAATTGGGACAATAATTGCCCCTTGCTTGTTTCTCCCTGCACCAATACGGGTAATGTCATACTGGCACGAAACTCTTCTGCCAAACTGCGCATCATTTGATGAGAAGTACAGAGGAAAAAACAGCGACCTTTGTTACTTTCAATAAGTGGTTTCAACATACGTGCCAACCACTTTGCACCACCATTCTGATTAGGTGAGGGTAAATGACGCGGAACACACAATAGCATCTGACGCTGATAATCAAACGGGCTGGGGAGAAGTAGTGTTTGAGCGGATTTCAAGCCCAAACGTTCGGTGAAATGCTCAAGTTGCTCGTTGACCGATAATGTTGCCGACGTAAAAATCCAACTACCCGATTGTTCGCGGAGCATTTCACTGAATTTGTCTGAGACAGATAATGGTGTCAATGCCAGTAAAAAATGCCGACCATAACTTTCAAACCAATAGCTGTAGTTGGAAATGCTGACATCAATAAGACGTTTAAGGCGATTGCGATAAATTGTTGCCCGTTCAAAAGCCGCATCCAGCATCGTTGAACGCCCCAAAGAGAGTTTCATTACGTCATAACAAAGCTCCAGCGCATCATCCAATCGCACAAGTGCCCGCTGAACATGTTGCTGTTGCAAAACTTCACGAAGATTGCCCCGATAACTGTTTTCTCCCAACGACAGGCGAAAATCCTGCGCACTTTGACTGAGGCGATCTGCACTTTTTTGCAATTGAGCCTGATCACGCACTTCAGTGCGGTAAGCCATGATGATATCTCTCGATAGATCCATCAATTGACGGCTACTTAGCTGCTGCCCAAAATATTGACTCGCGATATCAGGAAGTTGGTGTGCCTCATCAAAGATCACCACATCAGCCTGCGGAATTAATTCACCAAACCCGGTATCCTTAACCACCATATCCGCCATAAACAGATGGTGGTTAACAATCACCACATCGGCTTCCATTGCTTTACGGCGAGCTTTAAGGACAAAACATTCCTGATAGCTCGGGCAATCACTGCCAAGACAGTTATCATTCGTACTTGTGACCAACGGCCAGACAGTGCTATCTTCCGCCACTTGATGGCAAGTGCTGATATCACCATTATCCGTATGGCTTGACCAATGCCTCAGTTTGATCACTTCCGCCAATATTTCAGCTTCCGACTGTGAATTGCCCATTGATTGTTGTCCGAGGCGTTCAAGGCATAAGTAATTCGAGCGCCCTTTTAACAGCGCTAAATTGCCCGTAAAACCCAAGGCATTGACAATGGTAGGAAGATCACGATTGTAGAGCTGATCCTGCAACGCTTTAGATCCCGTGGAAATAATCACTTTTTTACCGGAACGCAAAGCAGGTACTAGATAAGCAAATGTTTTACCGGTCCCCGTCCCTGCTTCCACGACCAATTGTTGCTGCTTTTCGATCGCAATCGTAATAGCCGAAGACATTTCTCGCTGGGCATCACGCGGTTTAAAACCCGGAATCGCTTTAGCAAGCATGCCATTTTTCGCAAAATCGTCTGACACAAACTGTCTCTTTTCAAAATTATTTATATAAAATATTTAACATAAACAAACTGTTAAAAAGAAAAAACGTAGAAATAAATATAGTATATACACAAATATGTACAAACAAAAAAGCACTCACTATGACATATAGTAATTGATTTTATAACATTAGGTAGGATAAAGGGAGAACGGCTCCAAGGTGGGGTGAGAAGGAAACTGCTAACACTATAGGACAGCAATCTGCCCTTAAACTTGCAGGGTGATCAGTCAAAAACTTGCCCAGTTGAGATGAGCGAAAAATTTCGCTGATTGACAGGCTAAAGTGAGGAGCCTCTGAAATTGGAGACTCCTTAATCTCAAGGAGTCCCCATAGTTAATTTCACTGCCTCCGTTTGAAATGGAAGCAGTGCTGGATCAAAGACGGGGAACCCACCTTTATCTAACTCATTTATTTAAAAAGGGAAAATACACCATTTAGGTAACCTTCTGATTTTATGTAATTTTGTCACTGTGCCAGAGATTAACGAAATCAAGAGGTTAATAGACGGAAAATCTCGCTCTTACTGTGCTGATTTTTATCAGTCATATGATAAATTCTATTAATTCCCTGCCTGTCATTTTATGTCATCCTGCCATCAAAACATGCAACCTATCAAATAATAGTCAAGCCGTACTCTCCAGTATTGATGAACCGATTTTATTAATGTTCACAGGCGGAGTAGTCTCTCACCGCCTTCATATTACTTAGCAATGTGTATTGTTGATTAAATGAGGGAATCACTATGCAAGATAAAAAATCTGAAACACAAGTCTTAGAAGATGATGGCCTTGTTGTTGTTCCAACCCCTGAATATGTCAAAGATTCAATCAAAGAAGCGATTGAAGAACACGCTCAAAGCCGTAATCACCCAGATGCTACTTTGCTGGATAAAGGATTTGTTACCCTGAGCAACGATGTCGGTAGTGATAGCGAAACTATGGCCGCAACGCCAAAAGCGGTGAAAGCAGCATATGATTTAGCAAACAACGCAAATGACAATGCTGATACTCGTTTAACAAAAGACCAGAACGGGGCTGATATACCGAACAAAGAGGAGTTTATTAAAAACATAGGTGCAGTATCAGAAAATGGCGGGATTTATCCAGGTTCTTTCCAGTTTCAGCAAGTAGAAACCACTCCGAAAGAAAGTAATCCTGTAAAGATTGTATCTGCTCCTCATCAAGAAGCTAATAAGCTTGTGGCCTTCACTAATTATGGTTGGTATGACAATAATATTCAGACAGGAATAGTGCGAGGTGGTAGTACTGATACTTTTGGATATGCAGTCGATATTAATTCAAAACGTAAATTCGCTGTTTCTGAAAGCTCATTGACTTTAAATGCGGACACGGTGTGGGGAGGCGTGGACGTATTCCGCCCTAGTGGAACATATTGGAGAATAGAAGGAACATCTGATGATGCTGACATTCTATTAAACTTCATAGATAGAAATCCCGATAGCTCAAACAGATCTGTTCAAATGCTACCCAAAGGAACTGGTAATATTATGTCAACATCCCATCATTATGTTGATACCAGTGGCTTTGTGAAAAAAAACTCTCCTATAATCAAGTTACATTCTGATGGTTCATTTGAAATAAACAATATATCTAAAGGTGCAACCGTTGTACGTTTGTCAAAAGGTACATATTTCATCAAAGGTGTTATGGGATTCAGTAATAATGGAGCAATAGGCAGTATCGAGATACCAAAATGTCAGAACGACCTCCCAATGATTTGGGTTGATCACGAAATATTACCTGATGGCTCCATCAAATTAATGACCTATCACCGTGAGCATTCAGATGCACCGATATTCGCCAAAAATATACGGGAAGGCTACGCTGACGGTGATTTGATTGATATTCCCGATGGCAGGTTTGTTTCTGTCCGGGTACAAATGCCGACTACTAAATAATCACAATCTTAATTCTTTCGTCACTTTCAAAATATAATTTGGAGGTAATACTATGTATGATTGGTCTGGAACTGTTCCTGCTATTGCTGAAAACGGTCAAGCCACAGGGCTTTTCCTAAAAGCGGGAGATGTAATATCAGTCATTGCTAGAGGGTGGGTGCAATATGGTGGGCCGGGAAATCCATATACTGCCCCCCAAGGTGTTGCTGACGAACCCAGTAACAAAGAATACAGTTTGGTTGCCAAAATTGGAGGCAAGACCTACGAAATTGGCAATGGTGTGCTCCACAAGACAATTCCTGCAAATGGTGAATTAGTACTTTTATTTAACGATTACCCTGGCGATTTTTCTGATAACACAGGTGAATTTCACGTTGCTGTCAAAATAGAATCGCGTTACTCTCCTGATTACCTTATTGAAATAAAGCCACTTGATTGAAATATTAAATATCTTTATTGAAACAATGCCAAGTGAGATAATATCAACATTCTCACTTGGCTAATGAAAATGCCTTTATTATCTTAACCGGCTTTCTCTTTAACCTATTTCATGTTCAGAATTCCCCACCTCCCTCAGCCCCACATTCCACACCGAATCTTCCGGCATCTGGACACGGACATCTAACCGACAGCCTTGTATCTTAAATGTAGGTTAAATAAATACGATTAGATTTGGTGCGGTGTATGCAGCCTACTCCAGCCTAGAGTTTTAAGCCCGTTCCGAAGCTATTGACGCATACACTGAGCCACTCATCTGAAACCCGAACAGTTGCCCGTCATCCATAACGTATTTGCAAGGTAGGGTAATATGAGTCTGCCAAATCCACTTTGTGTGGGCATCAGGGCGCGAGCATACTCTGATTAATATTCAGCTAAAGAAAACTCTGGCTTAATGCCTGACCACTGAATTCCCGCTCTACCGGTAAGATCAACATGCCCTGCTCTCCTGACTTACCAAATGACTGGACGCAACGTGCTTCGAAGTCTTTGTAGTCCACACAGCCATTCGCCAATATCGTGACCGCTTTCAGTTGTTCTGTGACCAGTTTCTTGGCTTCTGGCTTAAGGTACTGGTGAATCTTCTCCCCATTGCCTTTAGCTGCTTCTTTTACCTCAGCATAAACTGAATCAGACAGCACAACCTGATACACCCACTTGGAGATAATCATGCCAAACAATGACGGCGTACTACCGACATGGCCGTTATAGGGTAATCCTGACATGCGACTGAGTGCCTGATAAAAGGGTTGCTGAAACTGCTTTTCCCATGTAGCGGGTTTATCCAGAAGGAAGATGGCATTGATGCGTTGGTCGGTGAATGTGGGTTGGGTACTACGGATTAATGCGTCTATTTGTTCATCGCACCAGATTTCGAAGTCAACAGACAGCCAGCGGGCAAAGCGGATAGCGAGTTTTGGGTGAAGCCAAGTGCCGCCATTAATGCCTGCCCTTGTTTTTACTAAGCCTGTTTTCTTGGCTAAGCGGAATATCTTTATTCTCGTTGATGATTTATTTACTTCTAACCCTCTGATTTTATTTAATTCCAGCATGGTGCAGGAATTAGAAAATAGCTTTTCACTTAAAGCACAAAGATATTCCAACGTTTCAAGTTTGCTTAACCAATCATTTGGTTCTTTCTCAAACTTGGCCGCTACATCTGTCGCATTAATCCATCCCTCTTCATTAAAGCGAATGGGATGACCGTCATACTCAAGTGGAATGATATTACTCATCGCGTTTTATCTACATTTGAAATGAACTCTCGTTCACATAGGAAATCAGCCCGTCGAAACTCGCCAGCTATAACTGACTTCCTCGAAGGCTCATATCAAAGTGATTGGATTCGACGTTTAAAGAATTGCGCTGTGAATGCACAATGAAGTTCAGAGATAAAAAATGCCGCCAGCCGGTGTGCGTTGGGTACGCGGTAAGAACGGGTGGCAGCATGGGTTATTCCTGTAGCCATTCAGGGAATGGACACAGAAATATTTATTTTAGTTTCAGATGGTAACTAACTGTTAAGCATTATTCGCTTGTTATTGGGTGAAGATGGGTTTATTAGGTTGAGCGGTCTTTGTTGTAGTCAGCGAAATAAGGTGAATAAAATGAAAAAATATTTTCTTCTTTGCCTGTTGGCGAGTTCGGCTATTCTACCACTGCAAACTTATGCCAATACTTCCTTGGGTAATCCTTTAGATCCTCTTTGCATATTAATGCCTATGTTGCCGTGGTGTACTATACCAATCGTCATTGAAGATGCTTGATTTCTTATCCCAATCCGATCATGCTTACAACCATGAAAATTCATCTGACACCAGAACAAAAACGCGCCCTTGAATTGATGCAT
>NZ_JBBMXH010000127.1:0-9987 GCF_037996725.1 Xenorhabdus entomophaga | reverse complement strand
AGGGAGTACTTAGGTCAAAATGCCTTCAAAACACCACAAAGAAAATCATGTAAAAACAAGACATTGAATGCATGTTTTGAAAGACTTAATTATTAAGATCCTGTATATGAAGGGGAAATATAAGATTTTCAAAATCAGTGAACAACAGTATGAATTGATAGAAATAAAGCAAAAAGAAAGCTATTTACAAAAACTTGACTCTATTTTGCTATCTGAATTAGCAGATCTAAGAAAAAGTATTAGTATCGATAACTCATTACCATTTTTAGCCTTTTTCTATGATTATCTTATTTCTGAGAAAATAACAGATATGCGGTCTATAGAGGAAATCCTTAAGAAAGTGATCAGAGAAGACAATTTCGATATTGATGAGTTTGATAAATCCATTTTAACCAGACTTGCTGATAATGAGACTCCCGGCTGGTATAGGGCTAAGAAATTTCTTCTTAATATTTAATAACAACCAATATGTATATTGCAATTAATTCGGGAGAGAAACAGTATGGGAAATGCTGTCAGAATCGGTGATATAGGCACAGAGCATGGTGATTGCCCAGCAACACCTGTTATTACTGGTGCCAGCAGTGTTAAGGTAGATGGTGTATATTTAGCCAGGCAGGGAGATACTTTGGAGTCACACTCATCACATTCACGGGCGATAGCGGGAGGTTCCGGATCTGTATTTATTGAAGGAAAACCTGCTGCTAGAACGGGAGATTCCGTTGATTGTGGAGGTATTGTTATTGGTGGAGGCAGTGTAAATATTGGCTGAGGATACTTAAGAAAGTACATATAAATACACTTTGTGTTCATACCATAAGAGACTACAGTTTATGAACTATATTTAGCCAGCACTGTTTGCTCAAACTTAGTTAATTTATCGTCAAAAGGAAGACTAAATGAAACCTATCAACGAAAAGGAAAAAACACTGTTAATAGCACTTAATGATAATATCTGCTTTAACAAAAAAGAGGAGTTAATAAAAGAATTATCTAAGCATGATGAAAATAACATCTGGAGTGCTGGTAAAGCCTGTGCTACATGTCCGCCTCCAGAAGCGAGAGATGATTTTGTTAAGCATGTATTAAGTCAAATCCCATATGTTAATGATGATGGTTTTTTTTAAAAATACTGATATAATTCAAGATCATGTTACTGCTTTAGAGAAAGGCAAGATAAATACAGTAAATGCAATCGTTCTGCATAGAACTGATAGTTATACTATGTCATCAGCAATATCATCATTCAGAACAAGAAAATTTGGAACACATTTTATTGTAGACAAAGATGGCACAATAAAACAAACAGCTAGTTTAAACAAAATTACAGAGCATGTGGGTAGAATAAAATCAAAATGTAAAGAGGAAGAAATTTGCAAAAATAATGCAGAAAGAAAAAAAATAGATAGCTTTGGTTGGAATCCAGCAAAAATTCATGCCCATGAAAAATTAAAATCGTACCCTGACAGATATCCTATAAGTAGTGATAGCATAGGAATAGAAGTTGTTGCTAAATATGAGGATAATTCTTATCAAGAGGCAACTGAACAACAAAAAGAGTCAATTAAAAAATTAGTAAATTTATTAAAATGCAAATATAACTTAAACAATGGAGACATATATGAACATGATAAAATATCTTACAAACAGAAAGGCGAAGGTGCTAATCTTTATTTTGATGATATTTAGTCATTTCTCTCACTCTATAAGTGAAAAAATAGAATCAATTAATTTATTGGGGTTAAAATTATCTCAAAGCAATGGTGTTGGCACTATAGAAGCATGTAAGAAATGGAATTTGAATACAGATGATATTTATAAAATATTTAAGATAAGCAATAAGTATGAATATAATCCACACCGTGAGTTTGATTATGCACCATGTGATATGGAAGGGAAAGTTAGTTTAAATGGCGAAATATGGAATTTTTATATAAATGGTGGTGGTATAACCACTCTTGAAAAGAAGAATAATACTATTTATCTAGGTTGCAACTCGAAAGAATGTGACCCGTTCTTTATTTTTCCTTTCGATGATACGAATCCATAACAATCATATGGATGGTCAAAATCGAAGCAAAGTTTTAATATTGACCATCTATAATATTACCTTAAATCACCAATCTTTATTGCCGTGACTAAAAAAAATCAGCTAATTTGAACTGGTTTAAAGCGCTTTTTAGTGACAAGAAAAAACTCCCGTAACCTGAAAGGGAGAGCAAGATTGCGGTACATCTGCACACTTTTGGATTTACTCCCCCCTCTGATTTTCGTTCAATTTTTTTGAATTCTAAGATTAAATTTCTAATCTTTTATATTTCAGCCCTTCAACTAGACTACAAAAAACATTGAGGGATTTTGAAAATGATCTACTTACGTCGCGCTTCAGAACGAGGCCATGCCAATCATGGTTGGCTGGACAGTTGGCACACTTTTTCATTTGCCAACTATTACGATGCAAATTTCATGGGATTTTCCGTTCTCAGAGTCATTAATGAAGATGTTATTGATGCGGGTCAGGGATTCGGCACGCATCCTCACAAGGATATGGAAATATTAACCTATGTGCTATCCGGAACAGTAGAACATCAAGATAGCATGGGAAATCAGGGACAAGTGCCGGCGGGAGAATTCCAGATTATGAGTGCAGGAACCGGCATTCGTCATTCAGAATTTAACCCGCATCATGATAGCCAATTACATCTTTACCAAATCTGGATCATGCCAGATAAAGCAGGACTCACACCCCGTTATGAACAGCGCCGTTTTGAGACTGTTGAAGGCCGCCAGTTAGTCCTTTCTCCTGATGCCCGCGCGGGTTCCCTGCAAGTTTTTCAGGATATGACGTTATGGCGTTGGGAATTTAAAAACGGCGAAAAGGGAGAATATTCTGTGGAAAAAGCACGAAAAATCTGGATTCAGGTTGTTCGGGGCGAAGTGATGATCAATGGAACGTTGGCTACCACCAGCGATGGTGTCGCTATCTGGGATGAATCCCTTCTTCAATTAATTGCCAGCCAAGAAAGTGAGATTCTGCTGTTCGATATGCCAGCGCTTTAATTTCGCACTTTCTCCCTGTATCTAATTGAAAAATACCAGTTAAAAAAGAGCCCTGCCCAGCCGGACAGGGTTCTTTCATAGAAATAGCTTTTAAACAGAAATTACAGTTTAGGGCCAGCCTTCACCAGCGCGGCTCCCGCAGTGGTATCAGTATATTTATCGAAGTTATCGACAAAACGCTGTGCCAGATCTTTCGCCTTAACTTCCCATTCGGATTTATCCGCGTAGGTGTTGCGGGGATCAAGAATACCTGTATCGACACCCGCCAATGAAGTTGGAACAGTCAAATCAAAAATCGGCAGTTCGATGGTATCTGTGTCTTCAATGTCACCATTTAAGATAGCATCGATAATCGCACGGGTATCTTTGATAGAAATACGTTTGCCTGTACCATTCCAGCCAGTGTTGACCAGATAAGCTTTCGCGCCCGATACCTGCATGCGCTTAACCAGTACTTCTGCATATTGAGTCGGATGCAGTGACAGGAATGCAGCACCGAAGCAAGCAGAGAAAGTTGGTGTTGGCTCCGTCACACCACGTTCCGTTCCCGCCAGCTTCGCGGTAAAACCTGACAGGAAGTGATATTGCGTCTGCTCTGGAGTCAGTCGGGAAACCGGAGGCAGCACACCAAAAGCATCTGCTGTCAGGAAAATCACTTTAGTCGCATGTCCTGCTTTTGATACGGGCTTAACGATGTTATCAATGTGATAGATAGGATAAGAGACGCGGGTATTTTCTGTCTTGGAGCCATCATTGAAATCAACCGTGCCATCTGCCAATACTGTGACGTTCTCCAGCAAGGCATCACGGCGAATAGCGTGATAGATATCCGGCTCGGCTTCTTTGGACAAGTTGATGGTTTTCGCATAGCAACCACCTTCAAAGTTAAACACGCCGTCATCATCCCAGCCATGTTCATCATCACCGATCAATTTACGTTTCGGATCAGTGGAAAGTGTTGTTTTACCAGTACCAGAAAGCCCAAAGAAAATAGCAACATCGCCTTTTTCACCCACGTTGGCAGAGCAGTGCATGGAAGCAATACCTTTCAGTGGCAGCAGGTAGTTCATCATTGAGAACATCCCTTTTTTCATTTCCCCGCCGTACCAAGTACCACCGATTAACTGCATACGTTCTGTCAGGTTAAAAGCAACAAAGTTCTCAGAATTCAGCCCTTGTTCTTTCCACTGTGGGTTCGTGCATTTGGCACCGTTCATCACAATAAAATCAGGCGTGAAACCGACCAGCTCTTCATCGGTTGGACGGATAAACATGTTTTTCACAAAATGAGCCTGCCAGGCGACTTCGGTGATAAAACGCACTTTCAGGCGCGTATCTTCATTGGCTCCGCAGAAGGTATCCACAACAAACAAACGTTTGCCTGAAAGTTGTTGAGTAACTAACCCCTTGAGATGAGACCAGGTTTCCTGACTGAGCGGTTTGTTATCATTTTTACCTTTACCCTGATCAGCCCACCATACGGTATCGCGAGTAACATCATCACGGACAATGTATTTATCTTTCGGGGAACGTCCTGTAAAAATACCTGTATCTACTGCGACAGCACCAAGATTAGTGAGTGTGCCACGCTCATATCCCTGTAGTGAGGATTGGGTTTCTTCAGAGAATAACAATTCATAACTTGGGTTATAAACAATTTCACTAACACCACGAATACCATAAACCGCAAGTTCCTGCTCAGTAATGCCTGTAACGCTCATTTGTTGCTCCTGGTCAGTTATACTTTATCTCTATCTCTGCGGGGGATAATAAATAATTATGACTAATTAACAGCGATTGTTATCAAAAAATTGGAATTACATTACTTTTTTTAAGTTTATATGAGACACAGGACACGGAATGAATGAAAGAAGGGCAAATAATAAAAAGGGCGTATTTTACGCCCCATGAAAAACTGTTATGCGCGAATGGTGCAACCACATAATCAGTACATATACTGACTCAGTGCGACAGCTTTTTTTTCGCCGCTTTTATTTCGCTGACATCTTTCTCACCGAAAATATAGTGCATCCCGCAGAACTCACACTCCATATCGATTTTGCCATCGTTGTGCAATATTTCCTGAAGGTCAGCATCTGGTAATGTCGCTAACGTATCAGCACAACGTTGCTGGGAACATGTGCAACGAAATTCAACCTGCTGAGGCTCATAGAGTGTGACATCTTCTTCATGATAAAGGCGATACAAAATCTCTTTCGGATCCAGAGTAAACAGTTCTTCACCCTTAATGGTTGCAGTAAGTTGCACCAGATGGTCAAGCATATCCTCGCTGCCTTCTTGTACACTCGGTAAAACCTGCAATAACATGCCACCCGCAGCCATTTTTCCATCCTGCATTCCGGTACGGATAAACAAGCGGGTTGGTAACTGCTCAGACTGTCTGAAATAAGCATCCAGACATTCCGCCAACGTATCGCCTTCCAGAGCCACAACCCCCTGATAGCGCTCACCTTCTGTAGGAGTAACAGTAATGACCATATAGCCATTACCTATCATGTCCCTCAAGCTGCTGGCTGCATTAATATCACCATCAATGCGTGCAGTGCCGCGCATCTGTTGCTGGTTGTTACCATTAATTACCGCTAACTTGACCGGGCCATCACCCTGAATCTGTACGGTGATATCCCCATTGAATTTCAATGTCGCTGTCAACAGGCTGGTTGCGACCAACAATTCACCCAATAGCTGCTGCACAGGTTGAGGGAAATGATGATTCTCCAGCATCCGCTGGTAAGTCTCGCTGACGGAGACGAGTTCCCCCCTGACAGAGTAGCTTTCAAATAAAAAGCGGTGTAATTGGTCATGCTTGGTCATAAATTTCTCTCATTTCACTGGGACGGTTATTCCGCCTCATTTAATTTTGTGTTCTTGAATTTAATCAGTGTGCGCCGTTCTTTTTTATCTGGACGGCGATTAGGATGCGGCATCGTCAGCGCATTCATTTTACGGGCCAATGCCATTTTTTCCCGATTAATAATACTTTCTGCCGTTTCCTGATAGAGTTGCTGGGCTTCGGCGGCGCTACGTCTGTGGCTGTTTAATGCCAGAACGATCACCGTTTTCTCATCATTGCCCTGACGCAGTTTGATCTCTGCGTTCAACTCAACCAGTTTACCCGGCTTACTCCGCTGCCCATTATAATGGACTTTCCCCCCTTCAATCATTTCACGTGCGATGGAACGGGTCTTGTAAAAACGGGCAGCCCACAGCCATTTGTCAAGGCGTACAGCCTGATCGGTGTCTGAATTCAACATGATAGCTTCTCCCAATTATCTGGTCCCACTGTCTAATCGGAGCCGGCAAAAAAACGGACTGAGGGTAACACAGCCCATCGGATTATCGCCAATCCATCGGCGATGAAGATGATTTGAAACAGTTATCGTAGTATTGAGTGATATGCTGGAGACGCCGTCGGTTTTTCTGCTTTTTCTTTATAACCAGTATCATGTTGATCGTGAACGTCGTCAGTAATATTGCCAACAGCAAACAACTGCCCAGATAACGAATGAGCGTCTTGGTATCGGGTTCACGATGCAGCGTGATCTGGCGGGTCCCATTTGCGTCCACGGACAATTCCGTCACAATCCCCCCTGTTTCGAATGGCGTCCTCATCAGTAATCCTAAAACTTCTTCTAGTTCCTGCCATCGTTCCAGAGCAGTATGTTCATACATATTGCCTACCCGCATCGGATATTCGATCAATTCTCTCTTCTCTGCACTAAGCAGCAAAACGCCTCCCGGCAATGGACTATTTATCAGAGTGGTAATTTTATCCATTTCCCTATAGATAAATGATGCCGTCGTTGTATCAACCAGTTTTTCCAACGCATCCGCACTGGCAGAACGCAATAACACTTTGGTTCCATCCAGCTTTCCTTTTTTGGCATCGTTCAATAGCGTATTCCAATTCTTGGCGTTCCCTAAATTGGCAAGTGCGTTCTTAAGGCGGTTACACTCAGGCTCGTTCTGACATAAACTGTGCGTTTTTAAGATGATTGGAGCAAAGTTGTCGAGCAGGATCATACCGGATTTAACAATAGCTTCATCCAGACTTGGGTTGATCTTCCTGTTATTTGAAAACGGATGCAATTGCTCATTAACCATTTTAATCAGCGCAGCCGACTTCTCAACGGCTTTAGATTCCAGTATTGGCAATGGCGTTTCGCTGTTCCAATAGACACCGTAGCAATCGAATGCAGCGAAGTACGCGATATTGCCTCCATATGCCCTATCGGGCGGCATATAACACATCCCGACACCTTTGACCTTCAGGACATCTCCTGGCTTCAACGGCATTTTTTGCAGTTCAGTAAAACTGGTAATAACTTTAGTATTGCTGCCATATAACCAAGCCAGACTGAGCCGCATGGATAAACTCACGGGCTGGTAAAAATAAAGCAATGACATGGCCAATACAGAGAAAACCACCAATATCAAATTTTTCCTGTGGCGCTGATAAGGATAATGTTTTTCTTCTTCATGTAAGGAAAGATAGCGCCCCTGCCGGGTAACATGGCAGTTGGCGTACATGTCTATATCTGTATTCTGATCGAGATCGTGGAAAACATAGGGTTTCCAATGCGCCGGATAAATGAGATCAATACCGCCCAGTGAAATATTTTTTCTTTGCTCTGGTTCAAACTCACTGAAAACTCCCCAACGTTTGGGAATACCGCTGAAACAATGAATATTGGATAGTTTTCGGCCCGAAGGTAACCGAAAGTGCGGCCAGAAACTGCCTAATACGCATAAGAACGCAACCGACATTAACCATGGGAACATGGGGATAGGCAAGAAAAGGGCAACAAACCATATCGAAAGCCCCATACTCATGAGAATACCTTCCTGAATCCCTGTTGAATATCTCAGGCGATATTCTTCTAATGTCTCCTTGCGGATATACAGTAAGTTAGCACTTGAATTACCATTTTTCTGGATGGAAGCATGTTCTTTTTTTGCTATCGCCCGCGTGATGGACAGATCCTGCTGATAATCTTTCAGAGAGTGACCATTGACAGCGATGACAATCGGCATTGAGGTCGTCTGAATAATTTCAATCGTATTCTGCTGCGTGATAAATGGCTCAAGAAAAACAGGTAAATGTATTTCTGTTTCATCAACATAATAACGCCAATGGTGGGATTCATCTCTGGCGGCAGAAAAACGGGTAATAGGGTGGCTGGTGATATAAACATTATCACTTTTAACAGGTAACGCCGGATAGCCTGCCTGATGTCGGCTACTTTGCTTCATCAGAAGATGGGCATTTCTCAAGTAAGATTCTATGGATTGATATTCATCAGCATTCAATTTACGTCTGGCTGTTTTGACCATCGACGGTAGATAACGCGCGTTATCAAGCCGCTTCCACCTGAAATTCAGAAAGGAAGCCATTATAATCAGGCTAATGATAAAAGTAGCCAATATAATGACCAATGAGCTCATTTTTTCCCCACACCCATGACAGCAGTACAGCGACTGGCAGAATAACAATCTCGTGAAACAATCAGAATCAGGCTATTCTTATTCTTGCCTTCCATTTTAATTTTATTTACAAAAGGTTATATAAATTTTCTCATACCTTTCCATAAAATAAAGTTTTTTGTAAGAGTAAGATAGTAACAAAAATACATTCAAGCGATAATCGCTATCATTTACTAACATAATCAGCCATATTAAAGCAAAGTTTGGATGCGCCTCTAATTTAATCACAAGACCTGAATGAGCCGAGAAGATCTCATTAATTGGGCGCATTACTGTTTTCAATTAGCCAGCATATGACAACAATCAGGGGCAAGCATGATAGATCAGAAAAAACCTAAGATACTGAATATAAATGACATTGCCCACTCACGTTTATTCAATATTCAATCTGTTGATCTTGAATTCAGTAACGGTGTAAAACGCGTTTACGAGCGTATGAAGCCGACTAATCGTGAAGCCGTTCTGATTATTCCCATCATCGGTGATGAGTTAATCCTTATTCGCGAATATGCCGTAGGTATTGAACAATACGAGTTAGGCTTTCCAAAAGGAGCCATTGATGCCGGGGAAAGTGTTTTTGACGCCGCCAATCGGGAATTAAAGGAAGAAATTGGTTTCGGAGCGGGAAAATTGGAACTTCTGGCGAAATTGACGATGGCACCTTCCTATTTTTCCAGCAAGATGAATATTGTAATTGCTCACGATCTGTACCCCGAATGCCTGGAAGGTGATGAGCCTGAACCCTTGTTGCAGAAACGCTGGCCTGTCTCTGAAATGATGTCACTGTTGGAACATCCGGATTTCAACGAAGCCAGAAACGTCAGTGCCTTATTTTTTGCCCAACGCTACCTACAGGCAAAAAAATAATGAGGAATTTTAGGTAAATTAATTTCCGAAACGGGTATTAAAGTAGATATTTCAATGCCCGTTTAAACAAATGCGCCAATAAAAAACAATCACCTAAATAAAGTGGGGTTTTATTTTATTCTATAATAGTTAAATAACATTCCACAAAATTCATTTAGTTTATCAAAAATAATAAATAAGCATATTTATTATTTTCATTAGAATTAACGCCCATAACAATCACATCTCCCATATAAAAACATAATCTTCATCAAAGAGTCACTGCCCTCAATTAACCCCATTGAAACAGAATAGTTTTTTAATAAACAATCAGATCCTAAATATATTTTAGGCTGGATAACGAATATTGACAGGCCATAGTGTAATTCAACCCATCAGTCAATAAAACATAACGCACCATTATGGAAAACAAGATCGAATCACGTTTTACCTGAAACCAATTGTTGATAATAAGTATCCCCCGGCATAGCCGGGGGTTTTTCATATGCGCCTATAAGGCTTTCTTACCAGCCGCGCCCTAACAGGCGCATCGCAATCTGACATTTGCATTCTATG
>NZ_JBBMXH010000126.1:0-10117 GCF_037996725.1 Xenorhabdus entomophaga | reverse complement strand
CGGGCAAACCGGCAAACGACTTACCTGCCATTGAGGTTTCGTGTTATTTCACTGGCTACCATGAACAGGTGTGTACGCTGGAGCAAGGCACTATCACCGTAACGCAGGAAGATTCACCGTCTCACCTCAATGTACACAATATCACACCGGTCGCAGCCGATTACCCGCCCCTGTTGCAGGAAAATAGCGGCTGGCCGCTGCTGTCCTGCCTTTCCAGCCCGCCGATGATGCTGTTTGCCACCGACAGCCTGAAACAGTTTCTCCGGTTGTTTGACCCGTATACCGATACGCATCGCCCTCTGAGCCGTCAGTTCCGTCAACACATTGACGGCATTTTGCAGGTGGGAGAGCGTCTGACCGACCGGATGCGGTTAGGTCGCTCCATTCGCGGGCATTTACTCTCGCTCACCCTGAATCCTGACTGCTACCACAATGCAGGTGAAATGTACCGTTTCTGCCGGTTAATCAATCAGGCGCTGGCGTGTTTTATCACCCGGTCTTCGTTTGTCATGCTGGAGATTTTCACCCCGGACAGTCACAAGGTGCTGTGGCAGTTCTGGCATGTCGACGGGTTACGCCCGGAAATGTAACCGATTAAGGAACGCATGACATCAACCATAAGGAAAAAATCAACATGAAAAGTGGATTACGCTTTGTCTGCCACATCACCGGTGTGCCGGAAGACACTTTTGCTGTGGGGGAATTTTCTCTACAGGAAGGGTTATCTGAACTGTTTACCCTGAACCTGACGTTAGTCAGAGCCGGTAATGCTAACCCATTCAGGCCACAGACTGAGATTGATTTGGCCTCGCTGCTGATGCAGGAAGCGGTATTACAGATTTTTCATAGCACAACCGAACAGCGCAAAATCACCGGCATCATTTCCCATGCAGACTGGGTAGGTACAGATGGTAACAAAACGCTCTATACCGTGACCGTGCGGCCTGCCTGCTGGCGGCTGACACTTAATCAGGACAGCCGGATTTACCATCAGCAAAATGTGCCCGCCATCTTAAACAGCCTGCTGAAAAAACACCGGGTGAAAGCCGATTCGAAGCTCTATGATACCCATCAGGACAGGGAATATGTGACCCAGAAACGGGAATCCGATTATGCGTTTTTCTGCCGGTTAGCGGCGGAAGAAGGATTCAGTTTCTGGTTTGAGGATGAAACGCTGTTTTTCAGCGACAGCCATCTGGGAATGACCGCAGGGCTGCCATTGCAATACCAGCCGCAGCCGGAAACTGTCTACGGAACCGACACCATTTATCAGGTGCGGCTGGGTGTCAGCATGAGTCCGCAACGCAGCCTGCACAAGGATTTCAACCCGGCAGAGCCACGTTATCACCTCTCCCATATGCAGAGCAGTGAAGGTTTCCGCGATTTCGGCAGCCAGACCCCTTACACCGTATTTGAAAGTTATGGACGTTTTCAGAAAGATGCGGCCGCCATCCCGTTTTTAAAATACCGTCAGGAAGCACTGGATAACCAGAAGCAGACCGGTAGCGGCAGCAGTAACTGCATCAAACTGATGCCGGGTAAAATCTTCGAGATAAAAAATCATCCCCATAAACCGCTTAATGTTCGCTGGCAGGTGGTCGGTATCAGCCACCACGGACGTTGCCCACAGGCACTAGGCGACAACGGCGGCGAAGGCACTACACTTGCCAACCATTTCAGTTTTATTTCCGGTCTGGATGATTACCGTCCGCCTTTTCACTACAAACCGCTGGCGGATGGCGATGAAACCGCCATCGTGGTTGGCCCAGAAGGGGAGGAAATTTTCGTCAATAAAGACGGGGCGATTAAAGTGCATTTTCACTGGAACCGCTACGACCCGCCGGATGATGGCGCTTCGTGCTGGGTACGGGTTGCACAGGGATGGAACGGTAACGGTTTCGGCTTTATGGCGATACCGCGCATCGGGCAAGAAGTGATTATCTCTTACCTCAACGGCGATATCGACCGACCGATTGTCACCGGCTGTGTTTACAACGGCCTGAACCGCCCGCCACTGGATTGACCGGCAGAAAAAACCCGCACCACGTTTAAAACCAAAACCCACAAAGGCAAAGGCTTTAACGAACTGCGTTTTGAAGATGCAAAAGGCAGCGAAGAAATCTACTTTCACGGCCAGAAAGACCTGACCGCACATATCGAAAACGATGCCTACTGGCATATTAAACACGACCAGAAGCAACGTATCGATAATAACCGTTATTACGATATCCGCGCCGATGATCATCATCAGGTAGCTGGTTCACGCAAAATCACCACCGAAGGCGATGTATCCCATCGAATTGCCGGTAGTCAGCATACCCAGACCGGGGATGCCACCGTGATTGACAGCGGACAGGAGATTCACCTGAAAAGCGGCGGCAAAGTCGTGCTGGAAGCGGCAGCAGAAATCACATTGAAAGTGGGCGGTAGTTTTCTGAAAGTCACGCCGGGCGGCATTCTCTGTTCACCGATTAATGTCGGGCAGGGTGCAGCAGGCAGTGGACGCGGGTTAGCGCTGCAATTACCGGAAGGCGTAGAACCGTTGCCGGAAATCGAATACCCGGTCAAAAAATATTGCGCCTTGCAGGCACAGGAAAATGCTGCCTGGGTTATTAAAGCACCACAGGGAGATCAGTCATGAAAACAAGTTGGACAACCTGGATGGGTGGATCTGACAAACTGCCTGTTTATCTGATTATCAACCCGCTTGCGACGCCTAATCCTGTCAACATTCTCTATGTGAACGACTGGGTTGAACAGGCTTTTCCCCTCTATAGCGGCACACCGCTCGCTCACCTGATGGAACAGGGGCCGTGGCTTATTCAACCGAAAGTGAACTCTCTGCCTACCCTTGCTCGTCTGCTTGACTGCCGTGCGTTCAGTGACGGCAGTTGGGGCTGGGCATACCGGAGTGACATGGGCTGGCAGACACAATTGGATCACTGGCAACGTCATCAGCTCGTGACCCTGCGAGATGAACAGGTCGTTTTCCGGCTTATGGATACGCGCATTCTACGGGTATTAATGCCCGCCATGCAGCCGACAGATTGGACATCCCTGTTTAACCCGGTCACTGAACTGATGGTGGATATGCCGGAGCCAATGGTTTTTCTTCGCCCGGCACAGTGTCCGTTCAGCCAGATTGAACGCCCCTTTGTGCTGGAGCCGCACCTGATCGCAGCGTGGGAACAATCAGATTTTGCACTGGAAGGCCTGGCCAAAACGCTGATGTATGAACTGTGGGAAGCAGAGGGAAAAGTCGCACTGAAACTGGATACCCCTGAAGGTACGTTGATCCGCAACCTTGAAAAATGGCTGCACCAGCACCGCCATCAGGGTTCACGTTTACAGGCGCTGACTATCCAGGACTTTCTGGCGGATAACGATATTGATGCACAACGAACTTAATCAAAAAAGGATTTAATCGAATGAGTGACGCAGGCAGATTAGATTGTGTTCCCTGTAATAAATTCAAGTACTGGCTGGAATTTCAGTTATTGGACAATCAGGGCAAGCCATTAGCCGGGATTCCCTATAACCTCAAAAGCCGGGATGGTGTCATCAATGCCAATGGCGTGACGGATGGTCAGGGAATACTGCGGGAAGAAAATTTATCGCCGCTACCCATGACGCTGCATGTGGGGGCGCAGAAACTGGCAGAGCAATTGACTGAAAAATCTGCTGCTGACGCGGTGAAAACTGAAAAGGCATCGGGTTCTTTACCTGCGATTATGCCGGGTGAACTCAGTGATGGATTGCCGAAGATCGAAGGTTGGACAGAAGCAACCCTGCAAGAAAAATATTACGCTGATGCCGAATATCCGGGCATAACGGTGCTTCCTGAACATAACTGTCGGCATGTGATTGCCGTCGAACGCATTGTGAAGCCGGTGTTTGCTAAATCCTGCCTGCAACCAGCGGGTTGTACAGATGCAGGAACGGGAATGGAACCGCATACGCACTTTGGTGAGATGCAGATTTATCGGGCCCAACCGACACTCGGAGGTAACCCCAATAGGCAAGAAACCTCTGAGCCATTTATTCTCAAGGCCATTGCTTGGGTGGGAAACCAGATATTCCCGCGGGCAGAAGCCAATCCAATGATATTTAATGAGGTAATGCGGCAGCAGATGATGCAGCAGATGGCAGCCAATGCGGCGGCAGCTCAAGCGAATAATGGTGATATTGATAAAGATAGCCCGCTACTCTCTCAAAGTGAGCAACAAAAGCTGAGGAATATCCAGTTTGAATTATCCCGTGATGCTTATCTCGTAGAGACATCCGTAGCAGTATTGGGCGCGATGATGCGAAGTTGGTGGGATGGCGGTGACAGTGATTTAGTTAATCATAAAAATCTGGCAAAAATTGCAGATGAAAAGGGCACAACTCCAACACGTGTTCGTTACCGGTTTGTCGAAGATGTAAAAACCGGGCAATCAATCCCAGTGGGATACCATACCAGCGAAGGAAGTGCGTTAGAACATGTGAAAGTTCGCCATGTACAATATAATAGTTCATTTAAACAATATGAGTTTTGGGAAGATGATGCAGATTCGCCGACATTGGTCTGGTATGTGGATCCACAAAAAGGTGAAATATCACAAAGTGAAATTAATAGTCAATATGGGCAGCATGATACCTCAATAAACGTCAAGGTAATCCCGCTTGACTCAACGAGCACCAGCCAAACACCCGGCTTACCGATCCCAGAACAAACAACATGGCGGGATGGAATTCTGGTCAACCCGCAGCAAGATCCGAATGATATCGCGGGAAACAAAACCGAAACACCGATACCAAATAGTGCAGATCAGGGGCCATCAAAAACCACCACGCCAGTGCAGGAGAGTGATTTCCGGGATTATATTCTGATTTTCCCGACCTCAAATATACCAGCGATTTATGTTTATTTGAGTGCCCCACTTAAATGGGGCAACCCGAAAAGTAAGCCTACATATGGTCACACTTTTTCTGAACATGGACAAAAGCAAAAACCTAATCAGTTAGCTGACCGTGCAAGAGCTAAAGGCCATCAAGTGGGACAATACCTTAATGATCAATCTGCTGCAGATTTTATTGCAGAAGCAGCTCAAAAAGGAGCGGGAGTTCACGATGTCCCATTACCAACAACTGTAAAAGGTAGAGGCTATTTACCTGATGGAACAGAAATTACACCAAATATGGCAAGAATAATTGTAAAATCAGATGGTTCTGTCAGAACATCATTTCCATATAGCTCTTCACATCCGAATTAAATTTGGAGGACGCGATAAATGAGTACAATAGAACGTATATGCAAAGATTTAGGATTACCTAAAGGGGATAGTTTTACCCAAGATTGGGCGCTTGAACTACCAGAAAAATACCGAACTAAAGAGTGGTTGAATAAATATATTATTGCTTACTCAAGTAATAATTACTCTGAATTGGAAAAAAATACATTAATGGAGTTGATGTTAGATGTTGCAAATGACTTTTTAACACAAAACGTAAATTGTGATGATGAGTCAATTGCTAGTGTGCTTAATTTACTTTCAAATAATCATCAATATCATTCACAACTTATTAATTATTGGTCATTAGATGAAGAATTGTTGGAAGATTGCTTCGCATTGACTCCGAAGGTTAGAGGAATAAAAAATAAACTTGGACTCGCATGATACGTGCAATTGCTGAAAAGGATAGTCAGTTTATGTAATAAGCATTTTACTCGCTTAATTGAACAACAATCATTTTGACCTATACAAAATGATACTGACGCGCTGCGCTTGTCTTCTCCATGTTACCGGGCTAATACATTAACCCGGTAACATGGAGAGATGAAATAATGCCTGCCAGAAAACAACTTACCTCCTCACCCGTTCTTCGTTTATCTCCTTGCTTTTTTTTCCTCACTGCAAAAACAGGTGAGTTATTGAGGTTTATTTATCCTTAAAAATCAATGATATTAGTATTGCTCGCTTTTCTTGTATATATGCGTGAGAAATGAGGAATACGATGAGTAATACAATACATCTCCTCGTAATCCCTCATTTTTTTACTCATTTTTAATCATCATTTCTCTGGTTAATGATAGTGAGTTCCTGCCCGTTGCGGGTAATCAGTCCATCATTTTCTAACTTGGTTAACCAACGGCTGAAATTCTTCACATTCACCCCCATCGCTTTTAAATCATCACGGACAAGGGCAACGCTGCAAGGCTCTTTCAGGACAGTGCGTGATCGGATGCACTGCCATAGTGCCGTGTGGTTATCTGTTTTATTGGGAATGTGTTCAATATCGTCCTCTTCAACTGGATCACGCGGCCTATCAATCAGAGTCAGTGACGTAATATCTTCACCGTCTTTATCAGTAAAAAGCTCCACCACGCGCATATCATAGGCTTTAGTTTCAGGTTCTTCGGCATCTTTCATTTTGGTACAGGTGATAACCAGTGCACCGCCTTTTTTCCCTTCCCGATTGATCCGGTATTCAACATCCAGCGCAGCCCGAAAGGCACTGGAGCCTCTTGCGCCTTTACTTTCATCTTTGCCGGAATGGTGAACAACCAGAATACTCGCACCTGTTTTGGCTTTCAGCTCATCACAACCCCGGACAAACGCGCCCATATCTTTGGAATCATTCTCATCAGCCCCACCAAAACAACGGGCGAGGGTGTCGAGAATAATCAGGCGTATCGGCTGTCCCGTTTCAGATTCAACCTGTTGGGCAGCAATAACCAGTTCATGCACTTCGGCAGGCGAGGCCGGAAATACCGGCGTATTAATCAGATACATATTTTCAACCTCCTGACCGTTGACGATTTCCCATGCTTTGATGCGCCGGGGCACTCCGATCCCACCTTCACCGACAACGTACAGTACGGAACCCTGCGCAACCTGTTTTCCTGCCCATGCCTTACCCGTGGCAATATGACAACCCCATGCGCCCGCCAGAAAACTCTTGTATGATCCACTCGCGCCGTAAATGCTGCACAGGGAATGCGCCGGAATAATGCCTTTAACCACGTAGTCTAATTCGGTATCAAAGCCTTCTGAACCGATTGACAGCGGTAATTTTGTTTTGCGATTAGGGTAAATGCTTTCAACATTGCCATAACGACGGGTTTCTATTGCGTCACTGTTCATCGGTTCCCTTACCTGAAATAAGCCTTCACAAAATGCCTGCTGTGCTGCCTCAATGCCATATTGCTGGCGATAGTCATCCCAGTCAGCTTTATGTTCTGTAGGCGGCAACGCGATCCATCCATTAACCGCAAAGACTGCTTTTTCTGCCGAGATCTTGCCAATGTTCTTTTGGGATTTTCCGTTCTTATCCAGTTCGTCGAAGCTATGCCAGTCATTATCTGCTGCAATAATGATTTTCGTATCAGGCCAGTGTTCCCGGACAGCCTTGGCAACAGAAAGCAAATTACCTGCATCCAGTGCCGCCAGAACAGTGCCTTTATAAAGCTGGTTAATCGTTAGTGCCGTGGCGTAACCTTCGGTAATGATCACCGTGTCGGGGCGTTCTCCCAACTCTGACAACGCAATAAACGCGCCTTTTTTCTGGCTACCAGACAGTAATTTTTTCTCACCATTGGGTTTGATAATCTGCGCACCTGTGACTTTTTTATCCAGTGTTGTCAGTGCCAACACTGCCGAATTATCAGGCAACAGTCGTTGATTAGGATAATGCAGCCCTTTTGTCGTCAGATAGGGAGATTGCCCGATGACAGTCTGCGCCATCAGTACCGCCACTTTTTCAGCAATAGGTTGTGTGGGATTGATGATTTCTTTGGCGGGCTTAAGTTCCGGTAAAGGCAATGCCTGCACGCTAGCAACAACTTTTGCTGCTTCAAGAATCGAAATCCCGTTGGTTTTTGCCACTAAATCCAGTCCATCGCCATAATTCGGAACGTCACATTGGCGGCAGTACCAGTTGCCATGATGGTGATCGTCGATAAAGTGAAAACGGTCAGTGCCGCCGCAGACAGGGCAGGCACCATGTTTGCCTTTTGCCGGAACAGTGATACCGCAAGCTGGCAGCAGGTTTTGCCAGGAATACATCGCGGATGTTTTCACGGTCTGGATCAGGTCAAGTGTTTTTTGGTTGCCTGCTGTTTTTTGAACTGTAAATTTAGGGCGAGTTTGGGTATGCTGTGTATCAGCCATCATTTTTACCTTGCTTAATGGTTGTTGGTGATACGCCTCAGATGTGTTCTCAGCACACTGGGGCGTTGTGTTTTATAGTACGTTTCTTATGTCATAGTTTTTTCTGCGTTATGCTGCTCGCGATTCCGCGATCCGCTGAGCAATCCAGTTATCAATTTCAGCTTCAATAAAGGCGATGGAACGTGGGCCGATTTTGACCTGTTTCGGGAATTAACCATCGCTAATCAGTTTGTAGATCCACGCTTTGCTATAACCTGTTCTGCGCTGCACTTCCGGCAAACGAATCAGGCTGGTTTTCAATGCTGTCATTGTCATATTAATTCTCCTGTTACCGAGTCCCTGAGCGCTCATTGTGGACGTTGCTTGATGACAGGCGGATTATTTAAAAAGCAAGATTAAATGAACAGCGTTAATTGTTTTTCTCCCGATGAAAATTAACGGGTTGCAAATTGTACTAGAGGTTTTTTCTGTCACGCAGCGGTTTGGCGAAGTCATACGGTGTAATGGCCTTTTCCCGGTTTGCATCCAGATAATCCGACCACCACTGCACCATCAGTCGACGTTCATCCAGATGCTTGGAGGTGTGAATATAGGCTGCCCGGACGTTATTTCGTTCGATATGGCTTAACTGACGCTCGATGGCGTCATCACTCCACAGGCCGGATTCCCCCATCGCACCACGCGCCATTGTGCGGAATCCGTGTCCACAGACGTCGGTCTGGGTGTCGTAGCCCATATTGCGTAACGCACTATTGACGGTGTTTTCACTCATCACTTTTGCGGAATCGTGATCGCAGGGAAACACAACTTCGCAGTTTCCGCTCAGTACTTGTAAGTCTTTGAATAACGAGACCGCTTGACGGCTCAGGGGCACAATATGCTCAGTTTTCATTTTCATGCCGCGCTCAGAAAAGCGAACGCCTTTGATGGGTTTTCGTGTAGCGGGAATTTTCCAGACCGCGTTTTCAAGGTCGATTTCCTGCCAGCGGGCAAATCTCAGTTCGCTGGAGCGGACAAATGTTAGCAGCGCCAGTTCTACCGCGATCTTGGTCAGTAAGCGCCCGCGATAGGCAGATAAGCGAGCTAAAAAGTCAGGTAAGTCTTCGTGGGGCAGGGCGGGGTGATGGTGAGATTTCGTGGTGGTGAGTGCGCCGGCCATGTCGTTAGCAGGGTTGGACTCCAGAATATCATTCTGGACTGCATAGCGCATGATAGCTGTGGTGCGCTGCCGTAGACGTTGAGCAATATCATGTTTGCCCTGTTCATCAATGGCTTTGACCGGAGCTAAAAGCTGGCTGGTACGTAATGTGGTAATATCGCGGGAGCCGATATGCGGGAAAATATACTGCTCAAGGCTGCGCAGCACTTTTTGACGGTGGCTGTCGCTCCAGCGTTTGTTACTGGCGTGCCATGCACGGGCGACCTGTTCAAAGGTATTCACTTTGGCAGGCGAGGGCGCACCTTTTTTCTCAGCTTTGGGATCAATGCCTTGTGCCATCAGCTTTTTGGCTTCATCGCGTTTAGCGCGGGCATCAGCTAATGATACCTCCGGATAAACGCCGAACGCCAGACGGTCTTCTTTTTTATCGGTGGGGCGGTAATACTTCATACGCCAGTATTTTGAGCCGCGTGCTGAGACTTCCAAATAGAGACCGCCGCCATCGGCGAGTTTGTAGGTTTTGTCTTTGGGTTTTGCGGTTTCGATTTGTCGTGCGTTTAGTTTCATTATTAAGGGCATTCCGGTAATCGAACGGTAGGTGCCCCGAATTATGCCCTTCGCTGCATCTTGATTGCAACAGACGAAACTAGACGTAAAAATAAGAAAGGGTGTTGATTTTGCTGGATTTAGCAGAAATTGTTTTACTGGGCTGGACTTCACTGGAAGTTGAAGTGGTGCCCGGACTCGGAATCGAACCAAGGACACGGGGATTTTCAATCCCCTGCTCTACCGACTGAGCTATCCG
>NZ_JBBMXH010000125.1:0-10148 GCF_037996725.1 Xenorhabdus entomophaga | reverse complement strand
GCAGAACTCATCGTGGCGCGGGTATCCATACTCATAGAGACGCCGGATAGATTTAAGCAAGCCAACCATACATCAAAATGAGTGTTGCAAAAACGGGGAAGACCATAGATTGCTTCCCTGCCTCATCAATCCCATGACTTCGTGATAGGTCAGTATTTGCGCACCATGTTCTTTAGCATCCAGCATATTGGCAGCGGTCAACCTGAATGGATCAACGGTGCCATCCGGTACCATCACCGCGCCAATTAAATCAGGATTAACAGAAGGCTCCAGACGCAGGGCTTCTTCGGGCTCCATCGCTTGTGCATCAATCCCCGCCTTTTCACACGCGGCGATGAAAGTTTGCTGATATTCCAAAGAATCTTCCGGCAAGGTAATAAACAAGCCATTCGTTTTTTCAATACAGTGACGGGCAATGCGCTTGAGGATCTTATTTTCCTTGATGCACTCTTTTGCCGATTCACTGTCCGTTACGGCATAACGTGCCCCGCTATGCAGCAGACCGTGATTGCGCCCTGTCGCCCCCGTGGCGATATCATGACGTTCCAGTAAAATGCAGCGTAAACCGCGGCGGGCACAATCCCTTGCAATTCCTGCACCTGTCGCGCCTCCGCCGATAATGATGACATCGGTTTCTGTTACAGGAGAGCCGTTCATTGAAGATGCTCCTCTTTCGCTTCTATGCCAGTCCCGTATCCGGCTAGTCAATGTCTTGTTGGGATAGATAAAATATAGACAATTCCCGTATTTTTTGTTTGATAAGGAACAATAACGAGCGAGAAACGCGCATGGAATGGCGTAAAGAAGTACGTATCGTGATAAACATCACGCTTTAATAATCAGATAAGGGAACAAACAAAATGAAAAATGGAAGTAAAAAAATGGGCATGCTCCCGCAGAAGCATACCCATGACAGTGATTAATAAAGATTGATAATAAGCCAGTAATCTATTTTGTCGGCTCTGGCCAAATGGCAGCAATGTAGCTCAGGCACTCTTCTTTTGATCCCATTCTGCCAATTGCCATCCATCCCATTGGGATATCATACTCAGCAGGCCAGACTGAATACCGCTTTTTGGCATTGATGACGACCATCCAATCCATAGCATCATTTCCTGTTGACTGTTTCATGCTACCGCCTCCTTTTTGAAACTTTCTGCCAAGACGGTCGGTAAGAATCCAGTGCCAATCAGATAACGTAATACTTGATGAACGTATTCAGCCGTAATCGTCGGGCAGCGAATGTCGCTTCCTGCTAACCCTGACAGCGTATTTTTCAACTCCAATTCAGGATGAATTTCATTAACATAAGCGGGGTCCAGAGCACGATAAGGTCTCTTTGTCATATCCCTGATCAGGGGGATCAGCGGATACAGCGGGTGCGTATCATCCAACGCAAGGATCTTCTCTTTACCCTCATTAAACGGTACGGGGTTGAGGATGTAGCCAAACTCCTTCACCCAGTCGAAAAATTGCCGGATAGAAACTTGTTCCGGGTTGAACAAGTTGAAGAATTTTCCATTGGATTCTGGTTTTTTGGAGATATGGACTAACGATGCCGCCACATAATCCACCGGTACAATATCAAGCAACAGAGCATGGTCAGGATAAAAACCCATTGCCAGATAGCCTTTCAAAGATGCAACCAGATAATCATTGCCCTGTGCAGCGCCTGTACGGGTGTGTCCAAGAATCAGGCCAGGCCGGTAAATACTCACTGGTACGCCCCGTTTGCGAGCAATATTGATGATCCCTTCTGATACCCACTTGCTCCCCGAATAGCCAGAAGGATCACGCACCGATTCACTCATGGCACGATCATCTTCCAGATAAGGGCGAGGTGATTCTGTTGCAAACAGTGCATTCACGGAGGAAACATAATGGAAATGTTTCAAGCGCGCAGTGCAGGCCAGTTCCAATGCCGTTCTGGTACCATCGACATTGATTCCCTTCAGTGCGCTATAGGGGTAAATGAAATTAACCAACGCCCCGTTGTGATAAATAACATCAACACTTTCTGCAATCTGTGTCCATGTCTCCGGCAGCAAACCAAAACGCGGTTGTCCTAAATCACCGATAATGAAATCCACTCGGTCAAGACCCCTGCCTACATCAATATGGTAATTTTTGAAGCCGGCCCTGATTCTGTCGCGGGCATGTTTTTCATCAGATGCACGGCATAAGCAGATGACTCTGGCCGAAGTTTGTTTCAACAATTGCTCCAGTAAATGCAGACCAAGATACCCGGTCGCGCCTGTCAGCAATACCGTCTCTGGTTGATACCAGTTAGCCCGGGGCAATCCATCGGGACGAATACTTTCTTTCAGATAAACATCATTTTTGAGCGTTTCAGCATGCTGACGGATTAATGCTTCGCTATGATAATTTCCCATGTTCTGAACAGGATTTGCCTGATACGCAGCTTGCATTTCATCCAAAATGGCAGAGATTCTGGCAACTGTCGGTTCAACATAAATGCCGGAAATCGGTACCCGCAGTGAAAATGCCTTCTCAATATTTTCTACCATGCGGGCAACAAGGATGGAGTGCCCCCCGATCTGGAAGAAATCATCAGTAACTCCAAATGCGTCCGTCTCCAATAAATCACGCCAGATGGCATAAACGCGTTTTTCCGTTTCTGTTTGTGGCTGTACCACGTCATAACTGGCATTCAATCGTTCCGCAACTTCCTCTAACCGCTTTCTGTCTCTCTTGCCACTACTTGTCAGCGGAATATAAGGGATACGATAATATTCAGTCGGTATCCAGGCTTCGTGCAATACTTCTCTGAGCGATATTTGTGTTGCATGCACCCAGTTTTCCGGCACAACCATATTTGGATTGAACAGCACAAAAGCCTGAATCTTGGCAAAGTCGCCACTGCCAGCCACCCGGATAATGGCATCCTGTATGCCATTTTGTTTTCTCAGTGCAATTTCTATCTCACCCAACTCGATTCGATATCCACGCACTTTGACTTGATCGTCCTGTCTGCCCATGTAAATGAGGGAGCCATCGTCAAGCATGCGTGCCATATCCCCCGTCAAATATGCCCTGTTACCTCTTTGTGTCATATCGGGAACATATCTTTTCGCGGTTTCAGTCGGGTTATTGCGATAACCCGCAGTCACGCCCAGCCCACCAATGAGGATCTCTCCCACTGTTCCTTTAGGAACAGGGCGCAGATATTTATCCACAATGGTGATACTGGTGCCCGGAATAGGCCCGCCCAATTGAACTTTATCGCCTTTTTTCATGCGGAACACAGTTGACCAGATAGTTGTTTCTGTCGGGCCATAAACGTTCCATAACGTTCCCCCCGTGTCTGTCAATTGATCCGCAAGATCCTGTGACAGCGCTTCCCCACCGCAAAGCATGCCCATTTCAGGACGCGGTTTCCAGCCCGCATTCAAAGCCATTGACCAGGTAACAGGTGTGGCTTGGGCAAAAGTAAGCCGTGGATCTGACAACGTTTCGGACAATGCTATTGCATCACGTTGGGTATCAATTGAAGTAATGTAGATACTGCCGCCATGAACCACGGTCAGCAGCAATTCCAGAACTGAAATATCAAAGGAGAACGTCGTCAGCGCCAACATGTGGTCACGCTGACTGATTGACAGCAGCTTGCCAAAGCTACATAAGCAAGCAGCCAGATTGTCATGCTGTACTTGTACTGCTTTTGGCAACCCCGTAGAGCCAGAGGTGAACATCACATAAGCAGGATGATCGCCCAGCTCAGGGAGCTCAATACCTTCAGCCATTTCAGTTATCTCATTGATGTTGTTTAAGATAACCTCCATGGGGATTAATGTTGACGCCTTAAGCCCTGCCGACACTGTATCATCAGATATCAAGATACTTTCCGGCAGACTGGCGAGAATATCATTCAGGCGTTTTTCCGGCATCATGGTGTTCAAGGGGATATATACTGCCCCTATCCGCCAAATTGCCTGCATAGTGACAAACCATGAAACACCCCGCTGGGCTGCAATGGCAACATTGCTTCCCATTTTAACGCCGTGATGACGAAAAATATGTGCTGCATTATCAATTCGCTGATTGAGTTCACCAAATGTCAATGTTTCATGTGGATCTGAAACTGCGATGTCATCCGGTACAACTTTTGCCAATTCAGCCAACTGAGAAGGGACATTTTTAAACCACGGTTTTAGCACGGATATCATGTGACTGATATTACTATCTATATCAGGATCATCAGCAGGAGAAGATTTTTTCCCAGTAAATGCTGTGTGTAATATTGCCTTGTGTGTGTAAGTATTCATAATGATGTTCTCATTCTGAGCTCCACTTGTATCATCATTTTTCATGATGAATGGAGGCATCAATGCTGGTAGTCGTTATTTTGCAGTTTTGGCCTACATTCAGCATTTACAAATACCTTACGTAGACTTTAACTGAATAAAAAAATAAATTGCAAAAAATTTAGTGCGAATTTAATAAGTATATTAATTAGTATTATTTTGTAATCTTTGATTAATTAAACAATCAACTTATAAACATCCGGTCTTCATAGTGGGACAGAATATATTACGCCTATATACGCTGCACCAAGACCATTTAACATATTGATATTATTATATTTTACATCATAAACAGCTATTCAGCACTGCATTAAAACCACGATCATGAGTATGAATAACTATTTGTAGTAATATCTATTATTTTGAATTTTAATTTCAAACATTTTATTTGTAATCCTGTTATAAAAAACGCCAAACAGGTAAATAAATAGCAAATTCTATAAATAAATGAAAGCGTCATTTAAATCATACCATTAATTAAATAGCAACTTTAGCTAAAGTTTTGGCAGAGTAAAGTGACCGCTAATTTATTAAATTACGTTTATATAGCATTATATTTATACGGATTATATTCGTATGACTTTATGATTACTGCGCCAGAAAAATTCCCATGAAAATAATGAGCCTTTGCGTGATAAGGAACATAAACGAACCTTAAACGTACAAAAATAACCATAAAAGCTATTTATTGTGATACTCATCACGATAATATAAATAAATTGTATTTAAAAAAACCAGAAAATCACTCAAAATCGCCATTTTTCGAAATTATATCTATATATTAGTGGTAGCTCATAGATATATTAGGTTGTTTTAGCTAATATTCTCTTCGATATAGAAAATAATTAGTCAAAATTTTTCGTTTAACATAATCATGCTCGTTTAACACTATCGCTGCCCAGCGGTGATAAAGCGCTCATACAAAAGTCATGTGGAGACAAACATGTTAAGTATTTTCAAACCGGCTCCCCATAAAGCCCGGTTGCCTGCGCAAGAAATAGATCCACTCTATCGCCGTTTGCGCTGGCAAATTTTTATGGGGATTTTCTTTGGCTATGCAGCCTACTATCTGGTAAGGAAAAACTTTACCCTGGCAATGCCTTTTTTAGTAGAGCAGGGCTTCTCCAGAGGTGATCTTGGTTTTGCCCTGTCGGGAATTTCAATTGCATACGGATTCTCAAAATTCATCATGGGTTCCGTTTCCGATCGCTCAAATCCGCGTGTTTTCTTAACCACCGGTCTAATACTGGCTGCGGCTGTCATGTTGTTTATGGGCTTCGTACCATGGGCAACATCCAGCATTGCTATCATGTTTGTTCTGCTGTTCCTCTGCGGCTGGTTCCAGGGTATGGGCTGGCCTCCTTGCGGACGCACCATGGTTCATTGGTGGTCACAAAAAGAACGTGGCGGAATTGTTTCTATCTGGAACTGTGCCCATAACGTTGGTGGGGGTTTGCCTCCATTGTTATTCCTGCTGGGTATGGCTTGGTTCAATGACTGGAAAGCAGCGCTTTATATGCCTGCATTTGCCGCTATCATCGTGGCGATAATCGTTTTCACTTTGATGCGTGATACCCCACAATCTTGTGGTTTACCGCCCATCGAAGAGTATAAAAATGATTATCCACCTGATTACACAGAGAAAGATGAAAAGGAACTGACCGCAAAAGAGATCTTCATGCAGTACATCCTGCCTAATAAATTGCTGTGGATGATCGCGATTGCCAACGTATTCGTTTATCTGTTGCGTTACGGTATTCTCGACTGGTCACCGACTTATTTGAAAGAAGTGAAGCATTTTGCATTAGATAAATCTTCCTGGGCTTATTTTCTGTATGAGTACGCAGGTATTCCGGGTACGCTGTTATGTGGCTGGATGTCTGACAAAGTGTTCAAAGGCAACCGTGGTGCAACCGGTGTATTCTTTATGACATTGGTGACTATCGCCACTGTTGTATTCTGGATGAACCCGGCAGGAAACCCAAATGTTGATATGATCTGCATGTTGGTTATCGGCTTCCTGATTTATGGCCCTGTCATGCTGATTGGTCTGCACGCGCTTGAGCTGGCACCGAAAAAAGCAGCCGGGACAGCAGCAGGCTTTACCGGTCTGTTTGGCTATCTGGGCGGTTCAGTGGCAGCCAGTGCCATCGTTGGTTACACCGTTGACTATTTCGGTTGGGATGGCGGCTTTATGGTGATGATCGGCGGCAGTGCACTCTCTGTCGTTCTGCTTTTGTTTGTTATGCTGAGTGAGAGTAAACACAAACAGGAAATAGCGCGTCAGGGTCAATAACACTGACTAAAAGCGCGAATTAATAATGATATCAATCGCAGTACAACATCAATTTGTACTGCGATTTTCTCAGACACATTTTATCTTTGTTTACTGAGATACAAATCAACTCCTGAATTTTCCTGATATAATCAATGATCAATCTCTCTTCAGAAGAATAACCGTTAAGCCTGCAACACATGACTAAATATGCAGCTTCCTTTTACCTTACAGGTATACTTTTCATTTCCATACTCTATTAGTAATATTCTGATTACTAATGCCTTATTCTAAATAAGATTTTCAGGTTCTCCTGAATGAAAAACTCTATTTTTATATCTTGCAAACCAATGCACTTCCTGTAAGCCTTTCACTGGTAGCAAAGATTTAATTTTAAAAACCTCGTGCTTTATGATGATTCACTTATATCAATTACACTTACCATTTCATTCTTATTTAAATTAAAGCCATTCCGGATTGTTTAATAATTTTTTTCATTTAATAACATGACTAAATAAAGCCAGAGATAAACAGAACCTAAATAACCATTTTTCTGTCATAAAATTGTGATGTACTGCCAGTAAAATCAATACGCAGGATTGTGTTATGTCAGTATTTTATATAAAAAGCGGTTTGGACATTCACCTTATTTCTTCTGGCTGTTGGCTAAAAATCAGCCACACAATAAGTAACATAATTTTTGTTTAAGATTTTTATTACAAATAAATGGAGAATCCCAATGCAGACCCCTATTAAGGCAATCATGGCAGGTATTCTGTTAGCATCATCAATGTCAGGCATTGCACATGCAGCAGATAAGATTGTTATCGCCCACCGTGGGGCCAGTGGTTATCTACCTGAACATACCCTGCCCGCTAAAGCAATGGCTTATGCGCAAGGTGCTGATTATCTTGAGCAAGATCTGGTAATGACTAAAGATGACCAGCTCATTGTGCTACATGACCATTATTTAGATCGAGTAACCGATGTTGCAGAACGTTTTCCAAACCGTGCCCGTGCCGACGGCCGCTATTATGCGATAGATTTTACCTTGCCAGAAATTAAGTCCCTGAAATTCACCGAAGGTTTTGACATCAAAAATGGCAAAAAAATCCAAAGCTATCCGGGACGTTTTCCTATGGGGAAATCAGATTTTCACATTCATACCTTTCAGGAAGAACTGGAATTTATCCAAGGCCTGAATAAATCCACCGGCAAAGACATTGGCATTTATCCTGAAATCAAAGCACCGTGGTTCCATCGTCAGGAAGGCAAGGATATTACAACCAAGGTGCTGGAAGTGCTGAAACAATATGGCTACACCAAGAAAAGCGATAAGGTGTATCTGCAATGTTTTGATGCCAATGAGCTGAAACGCATCAAAAATGAGCTGGAACCGAAATTGGGGATGGATCTGAAACTGATTCAGCTAATCGCTTACACCGACTGGAACGAAACCTACGAGCAAAAGTCAGATGGATCATGGCAAAACTATAGCTATGAATGGATGTTTAAGCCGGGTGCGATGAAAGAAGTGGCAAAATATGCCGACGGTATTGGCCCTGATTACCACATGATTATCGACAATAATTCTACGCCAAATAACATTAAGTTGACCGGTATGGTGAAAGAGGCTCACGCCAGCCATTTGGCAGTTCATCCGTATACTATCCGTATCGATCAACTGCCAAAATATGCCACCAGCGGCAATCAATTATTTGATATCGTTTTCGATAAAGCGAATGTTGATGGCGCATTCACTGACTTCCCTGATTTAGCAGTGAAGTTTCTGAAAAAACATCATGAACACAAATAATTTACGAACTTTAATCGACGAACGTAGATAATCCGCAAAAATATAAGGGCAGTCCAGAACTGCCCCACAATCACAATTACGAGATCCCTACCGGGAAAGCAATAACTTCACTAATCCGCTCAGCACCCAATGCCAGCATAATCAGGCGATCAACGCCCAATGCAACACCAGAACAATCCGGCATACCATGAGCAAGCGCTGCAAGCAAATATTCATCAATCGGCTGAACAGGCAGCCCCATTGCTTCACGCTTACGATTATCCTGCTCAAAACGCAAACGCTGCTCATGACTGTCAGTTAGCTCACGGAAACCATTCGCTAACTCCATGCCCTTGAAATAAACTTCAAAACGTTGTGCAACCCGATGATCTTCTTTACTGATCTCTGCCAACGCCGCCTGAGATGCCGGGAAGTGATAGATGAATGTCGGTTTTTCAATACCAATCTGCGTTTCCACGCCCATCACAAAAAGCAATTGCAGCAAGGTATCACGATCTTCTTCTTGCTCAGCGATATTGCTGAGATCGAGTTTTGCCGCCACCTCGCGCAATTTTTCCTTACTCGCAGTAAGAGGATCGATATCCAGATATCGAATGAATGCCTGTTGGTAAGAAAGTGATTCTGCGCTTTCACAATCCAGGATCTGCTGCAATAAATCATCCACTTCATTCATTAAGTGATACATATCGTAATGCGGACGATACCACTCCAGCATGGTGAACTCTGGGTTATGATGACGACCTGCTTCCTCATTACGGAAACTTTTCCCCATCTGATAAATGGAGCCACTTCCTGCCGCCAGAAGACGCTTCATGTGGTATTCGGGGCTGGTCATCAGGTATAGAGTCAAACCATCTGCTGCACCCGGCCCAACAAATTGTGTCTGGAAGGGAACCAGATGGACGTCAGTCACAGTCGCCTGACTCATGGCAGGTGTTTCAACTTCCAATACCCCACGATCTGCGAAAAAGCGCCGTATTTCTGCTAAAATCTCCGCCCTTTTCAATAAATTGGCGATAGGGGCACTTGGCTGCCAATTCGCGACTTCGTTCATGTTTCAATGACTCCAAAATAAAACAAAACGCGCAGTTTACCCGCATCAAGCCTGCCAGACAAATCATTGTCTGCATTGCATTAAACTTGAAACTTGTGGCTGGTGACTTATCGTTTTAATTCCTGACAGGAAAAAAATAATCCTGTGTTAATAGGACAGACACAGAAAACAAAGAATAGCCATGTTTGCCTATGGTAGGGTTCTTACACATGCAATCATAATTGATTAAGAAGAACAATAAAAATTTAACTGAGAATAGATTACATCTTCTAACGAAGTGAGTTATAAACAAAACTTATACCAGAAGATAAATATAAAAATATTTTCTTCCTTGATTATAAAAGAGAGTTTTGAAAAAAGGAGGAGGGGTAAAAATCACTCAACCAGCGTCACGCCCCTGAACTGACTAAATTCATCCAAAACACTTTTAGCAGGCTTGAGATAATGAACACCACTAATATTAATCCGGCTAAGATGCCAGCATACATTTTCATTCAAAATATAAATAACAAAATATGTCATCTTCATAAAAATTAATTTAGAAAAATCATGAGTTATTTATTTGAAGCTTGGATTCGCATGATAAGTGCAATTTCTGAAAAAGGCGGTCAGTTGCTATAGTAGGCATCTTTCTCGCCAAAGGAAAATGCACTATGACCTATAAACAACTGACCGAAT
>NZ_JBBMXH010000124.1:0-10463 GCF_037996725.1 Xenorhabdus entomophaga | reverse complement strand
TAAGCGACCACGAAAAACACGGGGTTACAATACGCCGGATGAGCTATTTAAAGGTACAAAAACTCATTTACTTCGTTTATAACGATGTTGCACTTAATATGTGAATCCAAGCTGTTTTCTGTCTTGAATAAAATAAACTATGATCCTACCGGTAGCGATAATTATATTCATGAAATAAGAGCAATTATGACCACATATTTACCTGAAAGGGTAAATATAGCATTAGGAAAACAACGAGCTTCAATACAGCCAAGGCCCTATATTCTTTTTAAGAACGTTCCAACTGATAGAGAAGTTTTTTTCTCTCCGTGTCCTAATCAATACACACCATCAGCTAAATCGGGCAATATCAGTGAAAATCTATTGGTTGGAATATCCACTTTGATTGGTGAACCTTATTCCATGTGTTTTGAAGGACGTGAGCTTATAAATAATCTTATTCCCAAAAGTGATAATAAAAAAGAATATACTGGATTAGGTTTTGATGTTGAGTTGGATTTCCATATTGAAAATGCGGCGTTAAAGCATCTTGACCAATTCAACGTTTCCCCTATGGGGTTACTTCTGGCGGGGGTGCGTCGTGACCCGCAAAGTCCATTGACACGTATATCAGACTCACGTTTGGCTATCGCCCAGCTCAGTAAAGAAGACATTGAAACGCTGGCGAGCCCGCTATATAGCATTAAGCTTCCTTATCGCTGGCGACAATCCACGCAAAGTGGCAAAGAAGAAACCGCTCTAGTGCCTCTTATCTCACAGAATCATATCTTACCGGATGTCAGCGCTGTTTTTTATCCAGGCATGATCAATGCCAGTAGTCCGCAATCAGAAGCAGCCTTAGAAAGATTTTACGACCGGGTAAAAGAGAATGCCATTAGTATTGATATTTGTCCTGGTGATCTAGTGTATATAGATAACCGTTTTGCTTTGCACTCTAGAGATAAATTTTCGCCTTCTTATGATGACATGAATACACCGTTACGTTGGGTACAACGTGTTTTTGTCTCTGCCAATCTGTGGAATCACAGAAATCTTAATAAAGTTGAAAATCGTATTTTTTCTATTTAAGAGTATCCTAAAATGTTAAACATTTTTTTATCTATACTGCCTATTTTTTTATTAATAGTTATAGGTTTTTTGTCTAAGTTATATATTAAAGATGTCGCGATATTTTGGGGTTTTTCCGATAAATTTGTTTATTATCTTTTCTTTCCTGCTCTGTTGATATTAGATATTAGCGAGGCAAACTTTAGCGACGAAAATGATTTTTACCCAATAATGGCGACAATAATTTCAACGATAATAATTGCGTTAATTATATTTACTGTTAAGTTTTTTGTGAAAACGTCTCCGAGTCTTTTTACGTCAATTTTTCAGGGTGGTATTAGATATAATTCTTATGTATTCATCGCTCTTTCTCAATCTCTATTTGGCAGTGAAGGAGTTGCGCTATCTGGATTTTTTGTTGCCTACATGATCATTTTAACGAATATCATGAGTGTGCTGGTGATGAATCACTATGGTACTGGTAGCAAAAAGAATCTCAGTAGTGCCGTGTTAGCACTAACTAAAAACCCATTGATTATCGGTGCTGTGTTGGGGGTTGTGATGAATATATTTAACATCCATATTACTGGTGCACTAAAGCAACTTTTCTTGTATTTAGCTAATGCAGCTACGCCATTGAGCTTAATGTCAGTTGGGGCAGGATTGATCGTCAGTATGCATATACGCCAAATAGTTTCTATTTTTTATACCACCCTGCTCAAACTGGTTGCAATGCCAATCATTACCATTGCTCTGGTAAAATATTTTGGTATCTCTGGACTGCCTGCTAATATCGCTATTCTCTATTCTGCGGTTCCCTGTGCGGGGAACGCTTATATTTTGGCTCGGCAGATGGGAGGGAACCATGAAGTGATGGCATCCATTATTACTTGGACAACCTTACTGTCGATTATAACCCTTAGTTTTATCTTAGGCAGTGTGGCCGTTTGATCGTTAGTTATCTGAATCCGTTTAATCGACCTGTCTGGATGGATTTTTGTCAGTCAACACAGGACTAGATAAACACCTGTAGTAAAGTCCTTATATAGCATAAGGACTTTTGTTAGAAGGTTCTAATCGCTATGGGCGATCAAATTTAAGAATGTTCAATAACAATCGTTCCAATTTCTGGATTGCTGAAACTGATAATGTAATCTAACCTTAATTCACGGGTTCCTTTATTTGAATCGACGAGAAGACATTCAATTTTTTTTCTTAAAATCAGCTGATTCGCTTTTCCTTCAATGGTTTCACCATCTCGCAATTGGATCTGCAAATGAAGCTGGCGTTGGCAAGCTAGCTCAAGGTTATCGTAATCATCACAGTTAATTGGTTGATACTCTTCATTGTCTATAGACATATTTGCTCACCACTATGTTAGTGGCGGTGATCGTGCCGCCCGTGATTGACCAAACTCAAACGCAAAAAATGCTACCTACGACTATAGCACAGTAATCTACCGTGGTTACTGAATACGTCTGTGGAAATTGCGTTGAAATTAGGAGTAGATTAAACCTCTCTCTCATCATCAGGCAATGAAATTACGTCATAGTATTTGATTTTTCTCTCTGTGCATTTTGAGATGCGGTAAAGTAGTGTCAATTTTGTTACTTAAGGCTCATGTTTTATAGGGAGTGGACGTTATAAAAAATGGGCTATACCCTCTATCTTTCAAGTTGCTATTTCGTTGGCTGCACTGTAACTCGAAATTTATTGGGTATCTTTTTGAATTTATTGGGTTTAAATGATGATGAATAAGAAAATTTTGTTTGTATTGTTAGCTGCGGGAGTATTTACATCGGTTGGATGTCAGGACAACTCCATGTTGCAGAATAACCCGGCATTGCAGGTGAGCAATGTATCTCAGGGTAAGACGTTACCAACCGAGAAAGTGTTTAATGGCGTTATCCCTTGTGCAGATTGCGCAGGTATCGACACTACCTTACAGTTTGCCAAAGATGGAACTTATATATCGGGGCAGACTTATCTGGAAGCTAAAAGCGAGGAAAATACTTTCTTTGAAACAGGGAAGTGGGTAATAAATGGTAAAAAAGTCATATTGAGCAATGAAGATGGCAAAAAATCTTATTACCAAATGAAAGGTGAAAGCTTGGTTATGCTGGACATCAACGGCGAACCAATCGAATCGAACTTTAACTATGAGTTGGTCAAGGTAACTCCGAAAAAATTGGCGGGAGAATACAGCTATTTTGCTGATTCAGCCCTTTTTACGGAATGCCGTACCGGCAAACGTTATGATGCTTCTGAAAATATTGATTTGGAACGTGGTTACAGTGCCATGGGCGTGGAAGGAGGAACCCCAGTTTATGTGGAAGTTGAGGGTTACTATACGTTGCGTCCTTCAATGGAAGATGGATTGTTTGATAATTCAGTGATCCAAACAGGCAAAATCCGTTTTGATAAGTCATCTTCTTGCAATACAAAAAAATAACGCATAACAGAGATACATAAAAAAACCTGCGTGATAAATACGCAGGTTTTTTTCAATTTAAACTGATGCTTTTACTGAGCTATTGCTCGTAAGTAAAATTAAGCTTGTTGAATTTGCCCTTTCAGGTATTCAACAACATTTTCCAGTTTTAGCATCTGCTTATCGCCACTGCGACGGTATTTGTATTCGATCTCATCGTTATCTAAATTGCGATCACCGATAACCAGAGTATGTGGTACGCCAATCAGTTCCATGTCAGCAAACATAACACCAGGGCGTTCTTTGCGATCATCAAAAATCACATCAATACCATTGGCACGCAAGTCCGCATATAATTTTTCAGCGACTTCTTTTACCCGATAAGATTTGTGCATATTCATTGGCAGAATGGCTACCTGAAACGGAGCAATCGCATTTGGCCAGATAATGCCACGGTCGTCGTGATTTTGTTCAATGGCGGCAGCGACGATACGGGTTACACCAATACCGTAGCATCCCATGCTGACAACTTGATTGTGCCCGTCTTCGTTCTGTACTGTCGCTTTCAGGGCATCAGAGTACTTGGTACCCAATTGGAAGATATGACCGACTTCAATACCACGTTTGATTAATAGTGTACCTTTGCCGTCTGGACTGGAATCACCTTCAACGACATTACGGATATCAGCCACTTCTGGCACTGGCAGATCGCGCTCCCAGTTAATGCCAAAGTAGTGTTTGCCATCAACGTTGGCGCCTGCACCGAAATCACTCATGATGGATACACTACGATCAATAATAACAGGCATAGGCAGGTTTACAGGGCCTAAAGAGCCGGGGCCTGCGTTTACAATGGCACGAATTTCTTCTTCAGTCGCGAAATTCAGTGGGTTAGCTACCAGAGGCAGTTTTTCTGCTTTGATTTCATTTAATTCATGATCACCACGTACCAGCAAAGCAACTAATTTATGCCCGCTTTCTTCCGCAGCATGAACGATCAGCGTCTTAACCGTTTTTTCAATTGGTAAGTTGAATTGTTCGACTAACTCAGCAATTGTTTTTGCGTTTGGTGTATCAACCAGACGCATCTCCTCAGATGGTGCCGCACGTTCCTGAGATGGCATAACCGCTTCCGCCAATTCAATATTAGCTGCATAGTCAGATTCGGTCGAAAATACGATATCATCTTCACCGCTGGCTGCCAGAACCTGGAATTCATGAGAGGCATTTCCACCAATTGAACCGGTATCTGCCAGAACCGCGCGGAAATCCAGACCAATACGGGTAAAGATTTTGCTGTAAGCGTCATACATCTTATCGTAAGTCTCTTGCAGAGACGCTTGGCTGGTGTGGAAAGAATAGGCATCTTTCATGATAAATTCACGTGAACGCATAACACCAAAACGTGGGCGAACTTCGTCACGGAATTTGGTCTGGATCTGGAACAGATTCAGCGGAAGCTGTTTATATGAGGTGACTTCGTTGCGAACCAAATCGGTGATCACTTCTTCATGGGTTGGTCCCAAAACGAAAGGACGTTCACCACGATCAACAAAACGCAGTAATTCTGGGCCATATTGTTCCCAACGGCCACTTTCCTGCCACAAGTCTGCTGGCTGAACTACCGGCATGGAAACCTCAATCGCTCCCGCATTGTTCATCTCTTCACGAACAATGTTTTCAACTTTTTTCAACACGCGGACACCTGTCGGCATCCAGTTGTACAAACCTGAAGCGAGTTTACGGATCATTCCGGCACGAAGCATCAGTTGATGACTGATTACTTCTGCATCAGCAGGCGTCTCTTTTAAAGTAGAGAGCAGATATTGGCTAGTACGCATATAAGTTTCCATTGGATAGCAAATTGCTTCTGGGCGGCAAGTAGCGCCACCCTGCCCAGAAAATAAAAATAAACTGCTAGTCTACCAGCGAGCTTACGATGTCAAAAGGGGTTTTAGCGGTGTTCGATAGAAACCACTTCTGTCAGGGTGCCATTAACCAACCAACGGACATTGAAATCCAATATATGGACGGCATATATTCGGTTTTCTTGTTCTTTCTTGCGGTAGGCCGGGCGAGGATCTTGAGCTAATATCTGGCTAATAAAACGTCGCAAATGGGGATAATTGGCCTGATGGGATAAAAGTTGGCATTCCGCTTCTGTCGAGAAGTTGATTTTCATATCAGCAATTGGCGCTGATTGGGCAAACCCTGCTTTAGCTTCCGGGCGTGATTCGGCAAAAGGTAAATAAGGTTTGATATCTATCACGGGTGTACCATCCACTAAATCCAAACTGCCAAGTTCCAGGATGATACGATTATTAGCGTGTTGAATTCCTTTTAATTCTACCAAGGACATGCCTATCGGATTTGGGCGGAAGGTTGAACGAGTGGCAAATACGCCCATTTTGGCATTTCCTCCCAAACGGGGAGGGCGCACTAATGGATTCCAGCCACCGTCCATGGTTTGGTGAAAAACGAAAATGATCCATAAATGACTGAATTGCTCCAGCCCGCGTATTGCATCAACCTGATTATAAGGAGCAAGTAATTCTAACTGTCCTGTACCATCTTCCACCAAACCCGGTTGACGGGGAATGGCAAATTTCTCTTTGTAAGGAGAATGAATGGTTCCAATTTGCGTAAAATGAAAATCTGCCATGGGCGTTTTTTAATAATAATTACTTGTTAGTTGTTAGCAGGGCTGAACCTTCACAAATAGCAATTTGGTAGCAACCCTGGTCAGGTAAGATCGCACATTTATGAAGTAACACCGCGTTAGCGTTTAGATAATTTGCTTTTGCCAGCATGTTTTGCCGGGCAATTGCAATGCTGGCAGGGGGATCTTGTAACGTACTGCGGCAGGATTCCCCGGATACAATACCTAAATCTTTAAATGGTAAACCTAACAGCTCATCTGTTTTGGTATATAGACGGATATAAGATGGTGTTTTACTTTTCTTGACTGACTGACGTTTCAACTTCGAATCTGATGTACTGGATTTATCGACCTGAGTTGATAGTGAAGTACACCCCACCATAAAGAGCGCCATGAAACAGATAGGTAACACACGCATCGAGTTGAATCCTTATATTAATAGAGTCAGTGAGGAACAGGTTTAATCTTATTGATTGAAACTGCGATAAAGCCGTTCGTTTCTCTCAATGAAAACGGGCGGGTATAAAAATACCCGCCCGATAATTTTAATCTTGATTGACTGAATATGAAAGATTACCAGCCTTTTATTGCTCCGCCTTTAAAGACTTTTTGTGCTTCTTGTTCTACTTCTGGAGATTGGTATGCTTTCACGAATTTTTGTACATTTTCGGCATCTTTATTGTCTTCACGGCTAACAATAATATTGACGTAAGGTGAATCTTTATCTTCAACAAAGATCCCATCTTGCTCTGGGGTCAAACCAATCTGCCCTGCATAGGTGTTATTGATGATAGCCAAAGCAATTTTCTGATCATCCAGTGAGCGGGGTAATTGAGGTGCTTCTAGCTGAACGATATCCAAATGCTTAGGATTGCTGGTAATGTCCAGAATGGTTGGCAGCAGGCCAACACCCTCTTTCAAAGTGATTAAACCCTGTTTTTGTAATAACAGTAGCGAACGACCTAAGTTGGTTGGATCGTTGGGGACAGCAATTTGAGAACCATCCTGCAATTCATCCAGCGATTTAATTTTCTTGGAATAGGCAGCCATTGGGAAGATGAAAGAGTGACCAACAATAGCCAGTTTGTAGTTACGTTCTTTCATTTGTTGATCTAGATAAGGCTTATGTTGGAAGACATTCACATCAATATCTCCCTTGCTCAGTGACTCATTTGGTAAAACATAGTCATTGAATGTCGTCAGCTCAACATCAAGGCCATATTTATCTTTAGCAACTTGTTTGGCAACTTCAGCAACTTGAAGCTCAGGCCCTGCAATAACTCCAATCTTGATATGGTTCGGATCACGTTGTTCCTGGCCGCAACCAGCAATAATTAATGAACCTAATAAAGCGCTGATTACTGCAATGGATTTCAATTTTACTGACATATTTTCACCCCTATTGAATACTGATTTATAACCTGTCTTATCAAGCTACTGTGTACTATCTATTACAAGTACTACTACAATGAGGCTTTTAGATATAAGCCTTGTAAGCGGAGCCGTTACTGGCTCCTTATTTGAAATAATGCTATTTACGATTAACGGCTTTGACTAAACGATCGCCACCTAATTGAATCAAGAACACTAAAACAACCAGTAATGCTAATACGGTATTCATTACTGTTACATCATAGCCGATATAACCATACTGATAGCCAATCTGGCCCAGACCACCTGCACCAACAGCACCGCCCATTGCGGAATAACCGACTAAAGTAATTAAGGTAATGGTGGCTGCATTAATTAAACCCGGCAGTGCTTCCGGCAACAGAATTTTTTTAACAATCTGGAACGGAGTTGCACCCATCGCTCGTGCCGCCTCAATTAAGCCTGTCGGAATCTCCAATAATGTATTTTCCACCATGCGGGCAATAAAAGGGGCCGCCCCTACGGTCAGCGGGACAATCGCCGCCTGTAAGCCAATTGATGTGCCTACGATCAAACGGGTAAATGGAATCATCCATACCAACAGAATAATGAAAGGTATTGAACGAGTAATATTTACCAATGCAGAAAGTATGCGATAAAGTGTGCCATTCTCAATAACCTGCCCAGGACGGGTAACATATAAAAGTACACCAGCCGGTAATCCAATCACAAAGCCAAAGAAACCAGAAACGAAAGTCATTACGAGGGTTTCCCAGACTCCTTTAGCTAATAATAAAATCATTCCTTCAGACATAACCGAGAACCTCTACTTTCACATGATGCGCTTCTAAAAATTCAATTGTTGATTCGATGTTATCACCTTCTCCATCCAATTCAGCCAGCATAACACCAAATTTAACGCCGCCGGCGTAATCAATTTGGGAACTCAATATGCTGATATCGATATTAAAGCGGCGAACTGCCATGGAAATTAAAGGTGCATCAACAGATTTACCAGTGAATTCCAACTTCAATAATGGACTGCGATCAGGCGCGGATTTCGGCTGTAACTTTTGTAAGTAATCTCCAGGAATGTCCAAGTGCAGGGTAGATTTGATAAATTCCTGAGCCACCGGAGTCTTAGGATGCGAAAATATTGCACTGACAACATCTTGCTCGATCAATTGGCCGCCACTAATGACTGCAACTTGATCACAGATGCGCTTAACCACATCCATTTCATGGGTGATCAGAAGAATGGTTAATCCCAAACGGCGGTTAATGTCTTTTAACAGTTCCAGAATAGAACGCGTTGTTGCAGGATCCAATGCGCTGGTGGCTTCGTCACACAAAAGTACTTTCGGTGAGTTCGCAAGTGCCCGGGCAATAGCGACGCGCTGTTTTTGACCGCCAGACAGATTGGCAGGATAGGCGTCATGCTTATCAGCAAGGCCAACCAACTCCAGTAATTCATTAACCTTAGCCTTTATTTCAGCTTTTGGTGTGTTGTTCAATTCTAAAGGTAACGCAACATTGTTAAACACTGTTCTGGATGACAGTAAATTAAAGTGTTGGAAAATCATGCCAATATGGCGACGTGCACGCGTTAGTTCACGTTCTGAAAGAGAAGTGAGATCTTGCCCTGCAACTAATACCTGACCCGAAGTTGGGCGCTCGAGCATATTCACACAGCGAATTAAGGTACTTTTTCCCGCGCCAGAAGAACCGATGACGCCATATATTTGCCCCTGTGGGACATGTAAGTTGATATCTGAAAGCGCTTTGATTGAACGCGCGCCTTGTTGAAATATCTTGTTTATCTGAGTCAGTCTTATCATTTTTTTCTTATTAGATGTATAGATGAATGACTTGAGAACATTTCAACAAGTCATGAATTAAAGTGGATGTTAAGGCGTCTAGACGTCTAAGTCAACTGGGAATAAATTAAATGCTGCATTCTCATTCAGCAATAAATCATGCGATACTGTTTACTTGATCCATTCTTGGAGTAATCAGGTGACTCAAGGTATTCCCGCCGTATTTTTAGATCGTGACGGCACGATTAACATCGATCATGGCTATGTACATGAGATAGATAATTTTCAATTTATTGATGGCGTGATTGAAGCCATGCTTGAATTGAAGAAAATGGGCTATGCACTGGTCTTGATAACAAATCAGTCGGGTATTGCACGTAAAATTTTTACAGAAGATCAGTTTATGCAGCTAACAGAATGGATGGATTGGTCATTGGCAGACCGAGGCGTCGATCTTGATGGTATCTATTATTGCCCTCATCATCCGGAAGGGGATGGTGAAGAATATAAGAAGAGCTGCAATTGCCGTAAACCACAACCAGGTATGTTGTTGGATGCACAGCAAGCATTACATATCGATATGTCAGCTTCTTATATGGTAGGAGACAAAATAGAAGATATGCTGGCAGCAAATGCCGCTAATGTTGGAACCAAGATTCTCGTTCGTACAGGAAAACCTGTAACAGAAGCAGCAGAACAAGCCGCAGACTTGGTTGTTAATAGCCTGGCAGACCTACCAAATGTGATAAAAAATAGGCAAAAATAGCCTTTTAGCTTAAATTGTGATCGTTCAAATAAAAAATCACAAAAAAGGCTTGCCTAAATTTAACTGCTCCCTATAATGCGCATCCGTTGTCACGACAAACACACAAACCTGTCGAGATGACAAAGTGAAAAGCCTTGAAAAATAAGGCTTGACACTTGAGGCGAAAAGCGTAAGATACGCAGCCTCGCAACCGGGAAGAGAACTGCCGGTTGCCAACGCTCTTTAACAAATTAATCAGACAATCTGTGTGGGCACTCGCAGGACACTATCCACGCCGAAAGGCGAAAAAGATAACAAGTCTTGAAGAGTGACTGAACAGTTAATTCATTACGAACTAACAACAGTTTAATTCTTTGAGCATCAAACCTTTAA
>NZ_JBBMXH010000123.1:0-11025 GCF_037996725.1 Xenorhabdus entomophaga | reverse complement strand
CCATAGAATGCAAATGTCAGATTGCGATGCGCCTGTTAGGGCGCGGCTGGTAAGAAAGCCTTATAGGCGCATATGAAAAACCCCCGGCTATGCCGGGGGATACTTATTTTTATTCATAATATTAACAGTGAGTTAGTTCATTTATAAAGTCAGTTATTTTCCAATTTAATTTAACTGGATTTAGAAGGTCCCATTTATTTGGTTAATTTAACCCGAAATATCGAAAAAATATATTTTTTGAAGAATGAAAATGAAAAGTTAATTTTCTAATGTTTTTTACAGCAAAAAAGAAATTACAGCTCATTACAAATAACAACCTATTAACACCTAGTAAACCAGATTGAAATAATAGCCGCAAAGCTTAACAAAGCAAGTAAAAAATTGACTAAAATCAAGTTATTACTATGGAATATATTGGCTAAACTTGATTAAATTGATCTAAGATATACAGATATTAAGCTGGGAATACACGGCATTGTTGACCTATATTCAGATTTCTAAGCTGAATCACGTAAAATTTATTTATTGTGTGTAAATATAGGCGTAATATTATTGTGGTATATACTGAATCTTTGATTTCGTTAATAATTCATTATTGTGTTTGAGGCATTTATTGCTGGTAGTTACGAGACTTCCGTTTTACGAAGTCAGGTTGCCGCAAGTCGGTGTCCTTCCTGCTAGGAGCAAGGAGTCAAGATGTTTGATATTGTCGAACTGTCACGATTACAGTTTGCCTTAACTGCCATGTACCATTTTCTGTTCGTACCATTAACGCTGGGCATGGCGTTTTTGCTTGCGATCATGGAAACGGTATATGTCCTTTCTGGTAAACAAATCTATAAAGATATGACAAAATTCTGGGGCAAGTTATTCGGTATTAACTTTGCTCTGGGTGTCGCAACGGGCTTGACCATGGAGTTCCAGTTCGGAACTAACTGGTCATATTTCTCACACTATGTTGGTGATATTTTCGGCGCGCCGCTGGCCATCGAAGGTTTGATGGCATTCTTCCTCGAATCCACATTCGTTGGTCTGTTTTTCTTCGGATGGGATCGTCTGAGTAAGAAACAACATTTGGCGGTTACCTGGCTGGTTGCATTAGGCTCTAACTTCTCTGCATTGTGGATTTTGGTTGCGAATGGTTGGATGCAAAACCCGATTGCATCTGATTTCAATTTCGAAACCATGCGAATGGAAATGGTGAGCTTCAGTGAACTGGTACTTAACCCGGTTGCTCAGGTGAAATTCGTTCATACTGTTGCTGCTGGTTATGTTACAGGCGCTATTTTTGTATTGGGCATCAGTTCTTATTATCTACTGAAAGGGCGCGATTTTGCATTTGCCAAACGCTCTTTTGCAATTGCCGCAAGTTTTGGTATGGCTGCAATACTGTCTGTCATTGTTCTGGGTGATGAATCCGGATATGAGATGGGGGATGTGCAGAAAACCAAGCTGGCAGCGATTGAAGCAGAATGGGAAACTCAGCCACCTCCAGCTTCATTCACGTTGATTGGGCTTCCTGATCAAGACAAAATGGAAAATAAATATTCCATCCAAATTCCTTATGTCTTGGGATTGATTGCTACCCGTTCTACAGATACCCCCGTTGTTGGCCTGCGTGATTTGATGAGTCAGCATGAACAACGTATCCGTAACGGAATCAAGGCCTATGAACTGCTGGAAGAGTTGCGTTCTGGCAACATTGATCCAAGTGTTCGTAGCGCATTCAACGAAAGCAAAAAAGATCTTGGTTACGGCATGCTCTTGAAACGTTATACCGAGAACGTAACTGATGCGACAGAAGAACAGATTCAAGCTGCGGCGAAAGATTCTATTCCTCGTGTAGCACCGCTCTATTTTGCATTCCGTATCATGGTTGCTGCTGGTTTTATCATGCTGCTGGTTATCGGTCTGTCATTCCTGAGTGTTATCCGCAACCGCATTGGTCAGTATAAATGGTTGCTGCGTGCTGCACTGTTCAGTATTCCATTACCATGGATTGCCGTTGAGGCTGGCTGGTTTGTTGCAGAATATGGCCGTCAGCCTTGGGCAATTGGTGAAGTTCTGCCAACCGCGGTTGCCGCTTCAACACGCAGTGTTGGCGATCTCATTTTCTCAATGGTACTGATTTGTGGTCTGTACACCTTGTTCTTGATCGCGGAAATGTTCTTGATGTTCAAATTTGCCCGTCTCGGCCCAAGCAGCCTGAAAACAGGGCGTTACCACTTTGAACAGAAAACAGTTTCTTCAGCGAACAATATTGAGTAAGCAGGAGTCCACTTATGCTTGATTATGATGTATTACGATTTATATGGTGGCTGCTGATTGGTGTGTTACTGATCGGTTTCACAGTGACTGATGGTTTCGATATGGGGGTTGGTATCCTGCTGAGAATCATCGGTAAAAATGATACCGAACGCCGCATCATGATTAACTCAGTTGCCCCACACTGGGATGGTAACCAAGTTTGGCTAATTACCGCTGGTGGCGCTTTGTTTGCTGCATGGCCAATGGTATATGCAGCTGCTTTCTCCGGTTTCTATGTGGCAATGATTCTGGTATTGGCCGCGCTGTTTTTCCGTCCGGTCGGTTTTGACTACCGCTCTAAACTGGAAAGTAGCAAATGGCGCAGTATGTGGGATTGGGGGCTGGTTATTGGTAGCTTCGTGCCTGCTTTGGTTATCGGTGTTGCATTTGGTAACTTGTTGCAAGGTGTTCCTCTGGCTGTGGACTCCTATCTGCGTGTTTCCTATGAAGGTTCGTTCTTTGGTTTGTTGAACCCTTATGGTCTGTTGGCTGGTGTGATCAGCCTGATGATGATCGTGACACAGGGTGCGACTTACCTGCAAATGCGTACAATGGGTGAATTGCATCTGCGCTCCCGCACTGCAACTCATGTTTGTGCAGCGATAACGTCAGTTGCATTCCTGTTGGCTGGTGTATGGCTGATTTATGGCATTGATGGCTATGCCATAACAGGTGGCCTGGACGTAAATGCGCCATCTAACCCGCTGCATAAAGAAGTTGTTCAGCAGGCAGGTGCATGGCTGACTAACTTTAATAACCATCCGATTTTGTGGGCAATACCGGCGTTGGGTGTTTTTCTTCCTCTGCTGACTATGTTGGCAACCCGGTTGGATAAAGGTGCTTGGGCATTCCTGTTTTCATCATTGACGGTCACTTGCATTATCCTGACTTCAGGTATTGCGATGTTCCCATTTGTGATGCCATCAAGTCTTGACCCGAATATCAGCTTGACTATGTGGGATGCGACATCCAGCCAGTGGACGTTGCAAGTTATGTTCGTTGTTGCGCTTATCTTTGTTCCTATTGTGTTGTCTTACACCATTTGGTGTTACTACAAAACTTTTGGGCGTTTGGATAAGAGTTACATTGAAAACAACAAACACTCACTGTACTAAGGAGCATAGGCATGTGGTATTTTGCTTGGATTCTCGGAACGCTCTTGGCTTGTAGTTTTGCTGTTATTGCAGCCTTGGCTCTTGAGCACAATGAATCACAGAAAGCGACTGAGAGTGACAAAAAATAATGTTGGCTGATAAATGCTACCAACTTATGGATAAGGGCTTATTGAGGGCCCTTATCCTCATCATGGCCCTGACTCTTGCTTTATGTGTGTTCTGGGAACCGTCACGTTTTGCGGCCAATACCAGTTCATTGCAGATATGGCAAGGTATCTTATTGATTTGGGCTGTCTGTTCTGGTGTCACGTTTGGTGTCGGATTTCACCCTAAGCGAATCATTTGGCGTCTTTTTTTTCATCCGTTACCCGCATTTTTCATTCTTCTTTTTGGCTTATATCATTTCTTTAAGTAAACTAATTATAATTTTATAGGTCGTTGGCCTATAAATTTTTTTTATTAGCGGTCATTCCAAAGCGCTACTGTCTTGAGTATAGTGACAGCGTCAATTCGCCTAATTAGGATTATATGAGTAATATGTTATTCCGTTGGCCGATCCGTGTTTACTACGAAGACACAGATGCTAGTGGTGTGGTTTATCACGCTCGCTATTTGGCTTTTTACGAAAGAGCCCGTACCGAAATGCTGCGTGAAAAAGGTTTTCACCAACAGTATATGTTAGATAAGCAGGTTGGTTTTGTCGTCAGCCGCATGACTATTGACTATCGGAAAACAGCAAAACTGGATGATCAGTTGGTTGTTGAGAGCGAAATTACGAATATTCGTGGCGCTTCTCTGACATTTATTCAACGAATTGTTGATTGCAATGACGTAGTTGTCAGTAGCGCAGAATGTTTAGTTGTCTGCGTGAATTCATCTCAAATGAAGCCTATTGCGCTTCCAAAGTCTATTGTCGCGGAGTTTAAGCAGTGACTGACATGAACATCCTTGATTTATTTCTTAAGGCAGGCTTTTTAGTGCAGTTGATCATGTTGATTCTGATCGGCTTTTCTATCGCCTCTTGGGCAATCATTATCCAACGAACAAAGATTCTTAATGCCGCCAGCCGTGAAGCGGAAGCATTTGAAGATAAATTTTGGTCGGGTATTGAATTATCTCGTCTTTATAAAGAAAGTCAGTCACGCCGTGATTCGTTAAGTGGTACTGAACAGATTTTCCATTCTGGCTTTAAAGAATTTGCCCGTTTACATCAGGCAAATAACCATGCACCAGAAGCTGTTATCACAGGGGCTTCCCGTGCCATGCGTATCTCGTTAAATCGTGAATTGGAAACATTGGAAAACCACATTCCGTTTCTGGGAACCGTGGGTTCCATCAGCCCTTATATTGGTTTGTTTGGTACGGTTTGGGGGATCATGCATGCCTTTATTGCCTTAGGCGCAGTAAAGCAGGCAACATTGCAAATGGTTGCTCCCGGTATTGCAGAAGCTCTGATTGCAACAGCTATTGGTTTGTTTGCCGCAATTCCTGCGGTAATGGCCTATAACCGTTTGAACCAGCGTGTCAACAAACTAGAACAAACTTACGATAACTTTATGGAAGAATTTTTGGCCATTCTGCACCGTCAGGCCTTTGCTTCCAATACCAACAAATCGTAACAGAGAGTAAGGGGTAATCAGCGAATGGCGCGCACTCGTAGTCGCAGACGTGAGCTAAAATCCGAGATCAATATCGTCCCCTTGCTGGACGTGTTGCTGGTATTGTTGCTGATCTTTATGGCAACAGCGCCGATTATCACGCAAAGCGTAGAAGTCGATTTACCTGAAGCGGTGGATTCAAAAACAGTTTCCAGTTCTGATAATCCACCGGTCATTGTAGAAGTTTCTGGGGTAGGGCAGTACAACATGGTCGTTAACCAGGAACGTTTAGAATTGTTACCTGAGCAGCAAATTGTTGCTGAAGCTCAAACCTTGATGAAAGCCAATCCGAAGACGGTTTTCCTGATTGGCGGCTCTAAGGATGTTCCTTATGATGAAATCATCAAGGCACTGAACATGCTTCGTCAGGCGGGTGTAAAATCGGTGGGGTTAATGACCCAACCTATTGGGGCCTGATGGCTGCTATCACTTAAAGTTTCTGGATGTCGAGTGTGGGAAAGACAAGCGAACAAAACAATAAGCTGAATCGAGCCATTATTATTTCGGTAATATTGCACATTATCCTGATCGGGTTTCTGATTTGGGGTTCTTTGGTGCAAAAAACAGAAATGGGGGGCGGTGGAGCGGATGGTGCTGTTATTGATGCGGTTATGGTCGATCCGAATGCGGTTGTCCAGCAATATAACCAGCAACAGCAGCAGCAGGCCAATGCAAAGTTAGCTGAGCAGCAACGGAAGAAAAAAGCTGAGCAACAGGCCGATGAATTGCGGGCGAAACAAGCTGAGGAACAGGAACGCTTGAAGTCGGCTGAAGAAGAGCGAATTAAAGCACAACAAGCAGCCGAAGCTCAGAAAAAGCAGGCTGATGAAGCTGCCACAAAAGCGCGTGAAGATCAGAAGCTGGCTGATGCCGCCGCTGCTAAAGCGCGTGAAGAGCAAAAACAGGCGGAAGAAGCAGCCGCAAAAGCACAGGCAGATAAAGAAAGGATTCTGAAAGAACAAGCTGAAGCTCGACAGAAAGCAGAAGCACAAGCGAAGAAAGAAGCCGAAGAAGCAGCAAAACGTAAAGCGGCTGCTGAGGCAAAAGCTAAAGCGGAGGCTGAAGCTAAGGCAGCGGCGGAAGCAAAAGCAGAGGCAGAAGCTAAAGCTAAGGCAGCAGAAGATGCAAAAGCCAAGGCCGAAGCGGAGGCTAAAGCAAAGGCAAAAGCTAAGGCTAAAGCAGAAGAAGCAAAACAGGCCCAAGCAGTTAATGATTTGCTGGGTGGTCTGACATCCAACTCGCCTAAGCAGGGTGGGGCGGTTGCTGCTGGGAAAAGTGGCGGTAAGAAAAGCGGCCCTTCTGATGCGGATATCAATAATTACAAAGGGCAGATTCAGGCTGCGATCCAGAGTAATTTTCGCGATCCAGACTTGTATATCGGTCGTACCTGTGAATTAAAGATAAAGCTGGCATCAGATGGATTGTTGATTGATATCACAACAGGGGCTGGTGATCCCGCACTGTGCAGAGCGGCGCTTGCTGCTGCTAATCAGACGAAAATGCCACGTCCACCAAGCAAAGAGATTTATGAGCATTTCAAGAGTTTCACACTAGACTTTAAGCCGAAGTAAAGTAAATATTTGGTGGAAAAGCGTTATTTACTAGGTGAACCTTCGAATAATTTATATGTACAAACAAAATTATCAGATTTTATTTAGGTATCTAGTTTTGTTTGTTGGCGTTTGTTAGAATCCGGCGATTATTGCGGGCAGATAAAGAGATCGCGATAAGGGAGAGATAATGAAGCAAACTTTTAAACAAATGTTTAAAGTCGTATTGGGCTTTCTGATGGTGTGGGCAGTAGCTGCTCATGCAGAAGTTCGCATTGAAATTACACAGGGTGTTGATTCTGCCCGTCCTATTGGGATTGTCCCATTTAAATGGACTGGTGCAGGGGAAGCTCCGGAAGCGATCGGTTCAATTATTGCGGCGGATTTGAGAAACAGTGGAAAATTCAATCCCATTGATCCTACTCGTATGCCGCAACAACCGGCAACCGCATCAGAGGTAACGCCTGCGGCATGGTCAGCACTGGGCATTGATTCAGTGGTTGTTGGACATATTCAACCCAGCGCTGATGGTAAGTTTCTTGTTTCGTACCAGCTTGTCGATACCGCTGGTGCGCCGGGAACGGTATTGGCACAAGAACAATTTCCAATTGAACAAAAATGGCTGCGCTATGCAGCACACACAGTCAGTGATCAGGTATTTGAAAAACTGACAGGCATTAAAGGTGCATTTCGTACCCGTATAGCTTATGTTGTCAAAAATACTGGTGCGGGCAAGTACCCGTATGAGCTGCGTGTTTCTGATTATGATGGTTATAATCAATTTACCGTACATCGCTCACCAGAACCTTTGATGTCACCAGCATGGTCACCGGATGCTTCCAAACTTGCTTATGTTACATTTGAAAGCGGTCGTTCTGCACTGGTGATTCAAACACTGGCAACGACGGCTGTACGTCAGGTAGCCTCTTTCCCTCGCCATAACGGAGCACCTGCATTCTCCCCGGACGGGACTAAACTTGCCTTTGCATTATCTAAAACAGGCAGTTTGAATCTTTATGTGATGGATTTAGCTTCTGGTCAAATCCGTCAGGTTACTGATGGCCGCAGTAATAATACTGAGCCAAGCTGGATGCCGGATAGCCAGACTCTGGTCTATACCTCCGATCAGGGTGGGCGTCCGCAATTATACAAAATCGATATTAATGGCGGTGCTCCACAACGCCTCACTTGGGAAGGATCACAGAACCAAGATGCAGATGTTAGCTCTGACGGTAGTTTTATCGTGATGGTTAGCTCGGCAAGTGGCAGTCAGCATATCGCCAAGCAGGATCTGGCAACGGGATCTGTCCAAATTTTGACAGATACGTTTCTAGATGAAACGCCGAGTATCGCACCTAATGGCACTATGGTGATTTATAGCTCCACTCAAGGGTGGGGAACTGTATTGCAGCTAGTTTCGACTGATGGGCGTTTCAAAGCGCGTCTTCCGGCTACCGATGGACAGGTCAAATTCCCTGCCTGGTCGCCGTATCTGTGATGCATAATAATATGTATGGCAAACTATAAAAGGATCAAAGAGATGCAACTGAACAAAGTGCTAAAAGGGCTGATGTTAGTTTTACCAATCATGGCCGTAGCAGCGTGTAATAATACCAAAAATGGCAACAATGATCAGTCTGGTGTAGGCACTGTTGATAATTCTTCTAAAGCAGCAGGTCTGTCTGCTGAAGAATTAGCACGTCAGCAGATGCAAGAGCTGCAAAACAACAATATCGTATACTTCGGTTTCGATAAGTACGATATCAACAGCGAATTTGCTCAGATGCTGGATGCACATGCAGCATTCCTACGCACTAACCCATCTGTTAAAGTCACTATCGAAGGTCATGCAGACGAACGTGGTACTCCAGAGTACAATATCGCTCTGGGTGAGCGTCGTGCGAATGCAGTGAAAATGTACCTGCAAGGCAAAGGCGTTTCTGCTGATCAACTCGCTATCGTTTCTTACGGTAAAGAAAAACCAGCTGTACTTGGCCATGACGAAGCAGCATACGCGAAAAACCGTCGCGCTGTAGTCGTATACTAAGAGTAAAGCATGAACAGTAACTTCAGACGTTATGTGTTGGGTCTGTCGTTATTGGTTGGCGTAGCGGCTCCTTGGGCCGCTACTGCCCGAGCGCCAATCAGTAATGTAGGCTCAGGCTCCACCGATGAGCGCCTCTCCCAATTAGAGCGTATTTCTGACGCTCACAGTCAATTATTAACTCAGCTCCAGCAACAACTTTCTGATTCTCAACGTGATATCGATACACTCCGTGGTCAAATTCAGGAAAACCAATATCAGTTAAATCAGGTTATTGAACGCCAGAAAGATCTTTATTTGCAGTTGGATAAGATTACTAATCCATCAGGTGCGGAAGGTTCAAATTCAGAAAGTAATAACGCTACCTCTTCGACACAAACCGAGAATAAACAGCCTGCTTCGCCAGCGGGTTCGAGAAGTGAGAAAGGGGATTATGATGCTGCTGTCTCTTTGGCTATTAACACCAAAGAGTATGACAAGGCGATTGCTGCATTCCAAAATTTCGTTAAAGCCTATCCTAAGTCCAAATATTCGTCGAATGCTAATTATTGGTTAGGGCAGTTGAATTACAACAAAGGTAAGAAAGACGACGCGGCATATTATTTTGCTACTGTCGTGAAAGATTATCCTAAGTCACAAAAAAGCAGTGATTCCCTGTATAAAGTGGGTTTAATTATGCAGGAAAAGGGGCAAAAGGATAAAGCGAAAACGGTTTATCAGCAAGTTGTTAAGCAATATTCGGGTACTAATGCGGCTAAAATGGCTGAAAAAAAGCTTTCTGGGATGTAATAATTATCCCCGAAAGGTCACTTATCGGTCTTTTGGGGGATAATTGTCTGATTAATAGGCATTTAAACCAATTTTTTAAAATAAACGTTGCGCCGCGCTGAGAAATCAGTAATATATGCCGCCGTTGGCAGAGATAACTGCCAAACAGATTTAGATGGGTCGTTAGCTCAGTCGGTAGAGCAGTTGACTTTTAATCAATTGGTCGCAGGTTCGAATCCTGCACGACCCACCATCTAAATCCTCAAACCAAGCACTTCTTAGATGGGTCGTTAGCTCAGTCGGTAGAGCAGTTGACTTTTAATCAATTGGTCGCAGGTTCGAATCCTGCACGACCCACCATCTGAATGATAGTCTGAAATAAATTTTTTATAGTCAAAAAATTTTATTATCTACCAATTAGTAGCTCGGCTAACTATCTTAGCTTTAATATATCTCCCATCTTCTTTTCGTTCATAAGCCACTGCTTCTATTATTTTACTGGGTGGGATCTTGCGTAATGCCATCCATTCTTGTTGCCTGTTTATAAACCCTTCCATATGTAGTAACGCGGTATTACTTGTATTAAAAGTGTACTGCATGGGAGATGGTTAAGTGTTTGTTGAATATTATTTATAAATCCGCTATCTTGTTTAGTATGCAAAACACCAAAAAGAAAAATAGCTCATTTATCTTGTAATTTGACGTTTGTTGTATAGATATACTAAACATAACTTATGGTAAGGATAAGAAAGCATGGATTTTTTCAACATTAATAACATATTAGTACACATCCCATTAGGAACAGGTGGTTATAACCTTTCATATATTGAAGCGATAGGTACGATAGCGGGTTTATTATGTATCTGGCTCGCCAGTCAGGAGAAAATCATCAATTATGTATTTGGGTTAATTAATGTCTCACTATTTGCTGTAATCTTCTTCCAAATTCAACTCTACGCCAGTCTCATCCTGCAAATCTTTTTCTTCGCTGCTAATATCTACGGCTGGTACGCTTGGAGCCGGGTTAATGATCAAAAGCAAGTAGAGCTTAAAATTCGTTGGCTTAAACCCAAACAGATGATCATGGTTGCTACGGCTTGCATACTGGCCATATTGATTATGACGTTCAATATCGATCAAATCTTTGGCTATATGGCAAAAATTGTAGTTCTTGCCTTACAGGGCATGGGTTTCAATATTATTATGCCTGACTTGCAGCCTGATGCTTTCCCATTCTGGGATTCAGTAATGACAGTATTATCGATAGTGGCAATGATACTGATGACTCGTAAGCATGTGGAAAACTGGCTGATATGGGTCATTATCAATGTCATCAGTATTGTAATTTATCGTCACCAAGGCGTTTTGGCGATGTCGTTGCAATATATTATTTTGACGGGTATTGCATTGAATGGTGCACATTTGTGGATTAAGGCAGCCAAGCATGACGGATAGTTGTTTAAATAAAACTTAAATTAACGCGATGCTCGACTTTTATGATGAGTTGAAATGACATAGCCGCTCCTTTATAACTTTAAGTCGTCAAAAATAGAGAAATAAAGGAACAAAAGGCTATGTCACAG
>NZ_JBBMXH010000122.1:0-11167 GCF_037996725.1 Xenorhabdus entomophaga | reverse complement strand
TTGTTTATGCATATCAGGCTACTATTTCGGGTGTGAGAGCTGTGAAATTTATCACAGTTGACTCCCACCTTTTAATATCTCACCTGTTGCACTTAATATGTTAACTCAGCTTCGTCCGCAAATAACGATAAATGGTTTCTTTTCTATCTTCATCCTCTGACGTAATTGAATTTACTGCGTTATCTATACTTTTATTATCTCCCAAAAGCCCTTCGTCGTATTCATTCTTGATTTTGTCACATGACCAATCTGGATAGAGAGGCACATTTGTATCCGTACTGCGGGCCGTTATTGTCACACTCTCTTTTTCTTCATCAGTTAAAGGCGTATTTACTCCATTCACTTGTTTTATAATACGAATGGCTACCCTGACTTGATGATTTCCATTAGCATAAAGCTTATCTGTCGCTTTGGTATTTCCATCAACAAAACAGGCTTCAAAAGAAAATAAAGAAACGGTCATTTGACCACCTCCTTTTTTATGCCATGTGTGTATGCCAGTCAAACCCTACATGAAATGTTCATTCACGTTAATATACTATGATATTCTTAAAAAATAATAGTGGAAATATATTTATGAATGCAGAGGTTTTCACTACAATAAGCCTTCACTATAATGAAAAAGAAAAACACCCCAATTGCTTTACATATCTATTATTATAGCATATTTGTTGATTGCACCAAAAAATCTGTGGGGCAGATATTTATCTGCCCTAAAAAGAATAATGAAAGAATACATAATTTATAACGATCAATATCGCCGACTACTCAACATCAATTTAAACGCAAAAAACAAAAATAGCCCTCCGGTTACGCGATTCATCCATTTAATCACATTTTCACGGCGTAATAGACGGGAAAGAGGGCGTGTGGCGTAAATCAATGACAGTGACCACAATGTGCCAAGCAATACATGGATCGTGACCAAACTGAAAGTCCATAAAATAGCTGAGTGCCCTTGGGGGATAAACTGGGGCAGGAATGAAACATAAAATACGCCCATTTTCGGGTTGAGAACATTACCCAACATCCCTCTGATAAACCAATTATGGCTTTTAACCGAAGGAGAAACCTCTCCCCCAAGATCCTTTTTGGGATGCCGAATCATCTGAATTCCCAACCAACATAAATACAGCGCACCACACCATTTCAATATGTTAAATGCCAGCTCTGATACAGCAATCAATGTGCCAAGACCAAATGCCACCATTGCTCCCCAAATGAAGCAGCCAACATTAATGCCAAGTGCCGCTTGAAAGGCTTTTTTACCGCCTTCTGCTGTCGCGGTTCTCAAAACAAGTGCCGTATCCAGACCTGGGGTCAATGTGAGTAACGTCGCCGCAACAGTAAATGCAAGCAGGGAGTCCATAACTGCCATGTTTATCTCCGAAGTAAAAGCAGGGTAAAAATTAGCTTACTTAAGATGCTCAATAATACGCATAAATTCAACAGGCACGGATTTTGTCAACCAAACGCCATTATCCGCCCATCCTTCACTATCCAATATTAAACCAATAGATTCCGGTTGATGGCGCAACACGTAACTTAAAAACTTACTGATCTTAGTATCGACTCGATCCATGTTTTTACCTGTTAGTCTGAATTCCCTATGTTTGATGATGAGTGTTTGATGTTGATAAAGCTAACGTTTCATCACCCAATGCCTTAAATAATCATCCAGCAGTGCATGGCCGTGCTCACACTTACCCTTAAGCTCACAGCGCATCAAAGTTTCATCCAATTCCGACTCAATAAAAGCATGAATTTTCAGTTTACGCGGGCCATATTCTGCCTCATTTGCTGCCCGTTTAATCCGCAAAAGATCATCAATTTCCATTTTTAATTGCAGATCATCCACCGTTCCCGCCACCAGCGTTGCAAAATCTACCGGTGGCATGCCTTTGCCCATTTCAATCCAACGGACGGCAAGTAAGGAACGCAATACGTAAAAGTATTTCTTTAACCGAACTTCTTCACCTTGCAGATAACCCCGGAAGTTTTTCTTCGCCATAGAAAGATAGTGATAACGGGCTTTAATATCCGAAAAGAAATGCGGCACCATCGTTTTCAACCCATTAGTAGCCGCTGGTTCGGCTTGGTAAATAAGAGGAGAATCCAGCCATTCCATCAAAGTGGGGTTTGCTTGTTTCAGCAACTGTAAAGTCTTACGCAATTCCCACCCACTAATATCCAATTCGTCACTGATCGGCAATTCTATGACATCACGACCCGCTTCTACTTTGAGATACCAATCTACCGGATGAACGTAAATAAATCTCACATCATAATCACTGTCAGGTGAGGCAAATCCCCACCCGCGACTGCCTGATTCACAGGCGTACAATATCCGCACACCATAATTTTTTTCTATTCCAGCCAGTTCCTGTCTGATGCGCGAACGCATGATAGGACTAACCATTCTTGTTTTTATTTCCCTTTCCATTCCTTCCATTTTTCCTGCTTCCTGATACTTATCCTTTTACGCATACCACCTGACGCAAGGTATGCACAATTTCCACCAGCGATGATTGAGCTTCCATTACCGCATCAATATCCTTGTACGCCATTGGAATTTCATCGATCACATCGCTATCTTTACGGCATTCCACATGCGCCGTTGCACGTCGTTGATCGCTTACGGTAAAGCGTTTTTTCGCCTCGGTACGGCTCATTACCCGGCCTGCGCCGTGACTACATGAGCAGAAACTCTCTTCGTTTCCAAGGCCGCGGACGATATAGCTTTTCGCACCCATTGAACCCGGAATAATCCCCATTTGACCTTTACGGGCAGATACCGCCCCTTTACGAGTTACCAAAATCTCTTCACCGTAATGCTGCTCACGCTGCACATAGTTATGATGGCAATTCACCGCTTCCTGCTGTGTTGTAAAAGGTTTCGGGATTTCTCGAGACAACGCTTCAAGCACGCGGTGCATCATCACTTCCCGGTTCTGGCGGGCATAATCCTGCGCCCAACCTACCGCTTCCATATAGTCATCAAAATAGCGGCTTCCTTCCTCGAAATACGCCAAATCGCGATCTGGCAGGTTAGCGATATGCTGCTGCATATCTTTCTGCGCCAGCGTGATAAATAAGTTACCGATGGCGTTACCAACACCACGGGAACCGCTATGTAACATCACCCAAACGCGATCCGCTTCATCAAGGCATAACTCGATAAAATGGTTTCCTGTTCCTAACGTTCCTAAATGATGATGGTTATTGGTATTCAACAATTTGGGGTATTTGTCGGTAATACGCTTAAATCCATCCGCCAACGTCCCCCAATGTTGATCCACAATCTCCGGCGTTTTATTCCAGGAACCTTTATCGCGATTTCCGCGGTTTACGGTACGTCCATGCGGTACAGCGGCTTCAATGGCATGGCGGATATTTAACAGGCTATCCGGTAAATCAGAGGCCACCAGCGAAGTACGCACCGCAATCATTCCACAACCGATATCCACCCCAACCGCAGCCGGAATAATCGCACCGCGTGTCGGGATCACACTACCAATCGTAGAACCTTTACCGACATGGACATCCGGCATTACTGCCAGGTGCTTGTAAACGAAAGGCATCCTGGCCGTATTCTGCAACTGGATAATGGCTTTAGGATCAACCGGCACACCATTTGTCCACATCTTCACTGGCGCGCCATTCTCTTGCACTAATAAGTTATAATCGTTGGTTTTCATTTCACTGGTTTCCACTTTAATTGTTGTCATTTTTGTTCTCCTTTAATTTGCACCAATCCGTTCAGAACCTGATCTAAACCGCCATTCTGAATCCATGCTATTTCAGTGTGTTGACTCCCTAGTTATTGCCAATTGCGTGCCAACATTGAAAAAAAACTGAAATATTTTTTATCTAATTGAAAAATAATTGTTTTTATTTTTACTCATTCTTGATGATTGTTTTTACAGTTTAAATTTCTTATCTTTCTATATCGTTGTTTATAAATTCAGATAATCAAAAAGAGAAAACAATGAAATGCAGAGTTGCCATTGGCATTTTGGGTACAACATTAGACAGGCGGGGCAAAAAAGCCAATCGCTGGACAAAATGGCGTCCTACCATTGGGATGTGCCAACAGCCAGAGTTACCGATTGATAAACTGGAATTGCTCTACCAAACCCATGATTACGTATTGGCAGAAAGGGTTAAAGAGGATGTTGAGCACGCTTCACCGCAGACAAAAGTGGTATTGAACGAAATTCAAATCGAAGACCCATGGGATTTTGAAGAAGTTTATACCGCCTTGCTCGATTTCTCCGTTCGTTACCCTTTCGATATTGAAAATGAAGAGTATCTGGTACATATCACAACCGGCACTCACGTTGCCCAGATTTGCTGGTTCCTGCTGACTGAAGCCCGTTATCTGCCTGCCCAGTTACTCCAGACTTCCCCCAAAAATGGCGATCGCGAGAATCATCCCGAAGGCGTTTATACGATTATCGATTTAGATCTCAGTCGCTATACCACGCTGACCAGCCGTTTTCTTCGAGAGCAACAGGAACAGGTCGCATTCTTGAAATCAGGCATCGCTACGCGCAACGCCAATTTCAACCGCCTGATCGACCAAGTTGAACGTGTGGCCTTGCGCTCCACCGCCCCCATTTTGCTGACCGGGCCAACGGGCGCAGGAAAATCCTTTCTCGCACGCCGGATTTATCAGTTACGGCAATCACGCCATTTAATCAGCGGGCGATTTGTGGAGGTCAACTGCGCGACCTTACGCGGTGATAATGCGATGTCGACGTTATTTGGTCACGTCAAAGGCGCATTTACAGGCGCGATTCAGCCACGCACCGGGCTGCTGCGTGAAGCCGATGGCGGCATTCTGTTTCTTGACGAAGTGGCAGAATTGGGGTTGGATGAACAAGCGATGCTGCTGAAAGCCATCGAAGAAAAAAGCTTCCTGCCTTATGGTTCAGATAAGGAAGTCTATAGTGATTTTCAGTTAATTGCCGGCACACACCGCGACCTGCGTGATTGGGTGGCTCAGGGAAAATTCCGCGAGGATTTATACGCCCGTATCAATATGTGGACTTATCAACTGCCCGGTTTGGCGCAACGCCGAGAAGATATTGAACCCAACATCGATTATGAACTTGCCCGTTATGCACAAATGCAACAAACGCAGGTTCGTTTTGATAAAGAAGCACGACAAATTTACCTGCGTTTTGCCTGTTCAGAACAGGCGCAATGGCGGGGAAATTTTCGTGAACTCAGTGCATCCGTCGCTAGGATGGCAACATTTGCCGAAAATGGGCGTATCAACCACTATTTAGTTGAAGAAGAAATCACACGGCTTAAGCAGAATTGGCACGGAGAAAAACAATCGTCTCTGTTACCGAATCATCTGCCAGAAATTGATCTGTTTGACCGCCAACAGTTGGAAACGGTGATTAAAGTCTGCCGTGAATCCAACAGCTTATCGGAAGCTGGTCGCAAACTATTCGCCGTTTCCCGCCAACATAAAAAACAACCCAATGATGCCGATAGATTACGCAAGTACCTTGCCCGATTCGGTCTGGATTGGGACAGTATTCAATATTAAAAGTATTCAACATCATTAGGAGAACAATAATATGGAACTGAAATTCTTAGGCACCAGCGCCGGCATTCCCACCAAAGAGCGCAATGTCACCAGCCTGATACTCGATTTACAGGGCATCCGCAACGCATTATGGATGTTTGATTGTGGTGAGGGAACGCAACACCAGATCCTTCATTCCCCCATCAAGATATCTAAACTGGAGAAAATTTTTATCACTCACCTGCATGGCGATCATATCTTCGGTTTACCCGGATTACTGTGCAGCCGTTCGATGGGCGGTTCCACCGACCCCCTCACTTTATATGGGCCAACAGGAATACGTCAGTTTGTGGAAACTGCATTGCAGATGAGTAGTTCTTTCCTGACTTACCCGCTGGAAATTATCGAAGTTCAATCTGGACAACTGGTTGATGATGGCGAACTCAAAGTTACCGCTTATACCCTGAACCATCGAGTGGAATGTTATGGTTACCGGATTGAGGAACACGATAAACCCGGCGCACTTGATGCCGAAAAACTGAATCAGGATGGCATTCCCCGTGGCCCGTGGATGCAGACGTTAAAACAAGGTGGCACAGTAACACTGGAAGATGGGCGCACAATTTGTGGCAAAGATTATTTAGGCACACCGATTCGTGGCAAATCACTGGCGATTTTCGGTGATACCGAACCCACACCGGAAGCCCTGAAACTAGCCGCCAATGTTGATGTAATGGTGCATGAAATCACACTGGAAGATGCCTTCGCCATAAAAGCCAATGAGCGTGGGCATTCCACCACCAAACAAGCCGCAGCGCTGGCACGGGATGCCAAAGTAAAACACTTTATCGCCACACATATCAGCGGGCGCTATGGTATCGAGGAGTGCCCTCGGTTATTAGCGGAATGTCGGGAAATATTTCCTAATACCGACTTGGCTGAAGATTTTGCGGTGTTTGCAGTTAAATAATTGCTTTCAAAAAAAGTGAAAAATGAAAGGGATAAGTGTGATTCCTGTATAAATATCAGTATAAATTTTGATGTAGAATATTTTTCGTTGTTTTCCGAAAAGTACGTCTCAAAATCTTTCTGACTGAACAACATGGTCTTTTTATCGTTAATTTCCTTTCAACAAAAATAATTTGAGAGATAAAAATGGATTACGCAAAAATTTCACCCAGCATTATTAGTCCACTCTATAAAAGCTATGCAGAAGTCCATGCCTCTGAGCTGGATCAAAAACTGATTCTGTTGGTAGAAACACGGGTATCCCAAATTAACGGTTGTGCTTATTGTTGTCATCTTCATGCCGAAGCCATCCGTAAGGATCATGGCATAGAACAAGTAAAACTGGATAAACTACCCGCTTGGTTCAATTCCAGTATCTACAGCCCAAAAGAAAAACTGGCTCTGGAATGGTGTGAAGCCCTGACAACAAATATCAGGCAAAGCACGCTGGATCAAATTAAAGAACGCCTTGATACCGTTTTTACGGAAAAAGAGATTGTTGACCTGACTGCCGCGATTTCTCTCATGAATGCTTTTAACAGAATGGCAGTAAGTTTGGGCGATAGAAGCGAATAATCATATTATTATTCTGGTCATTAAGTTTAGCAAATAGTGAAAACAAAAATTTCTTCCAGCAAACCTTGCGGTGAATGCTATCGTGAGTATAATGCGCGACGATTTGCTGGGAGAAAACATGAAAGATTGCGCTGTAAAAGCCGTTACAAAACATCAAGCTAACGAAATACTGTCTGCTGGCAGCGTAGGCGTTTTGTTTTTCCCATTGCTCAACCGAACATTTAAAAAGCCCCTCAATTGAGGGGCTTTTTTTTGCCTGCCCAGTCCAAGGCTAGAAGTCATAAAAAGAGGAACGTAAACATGGCTAACCCGTTATATCGCAAGAATATCATTTCAATTAATGATCTGGGCCGCGCAGATCTGGAACTGGTATTGCAAACGGCGGCTGCATTGAAAGCCAATCCACAGACTGAGTTACTGAAACACAGGGTGATCGCAAGCTGCTTCTTTGAAGCCTCAACGCGCACTCGTCTCTCTTTTGAAACCGCCATCCAGCGACTCGGTGCTTCCGTGGTGGGCTTTGCTGACAGCAGCAATACCTCATTGGGTAAAAAGGGAGAAACGCTGGCTGACACTATTTCTATCATCAGCCAATATGCCGACGCGATCGTCATGCGCCACCCACAGGAAGGTGCGGCACGATTGGCTTCTGAGTTTTCCGGTCATATCCCTATTATTAACGCTGGCGATGGCGCCAACCAGCACCCAACCCAGACGTTGCTCGACCTGTTCACCATTCAGGAAACTCAGAACAAATTGGAAAATCTCAAAATCGCCATGGTGGGTGATTTGAAATATGGCCGCACCGTTCACTCGCTGACACAGGCTCTGGCAAAATTTAATGGCAACCATTTCTGCTTCATCGCCCCGGAAGCCCTTGCGATGCCAGGCTATATCCTGCATATGCTGGAAGAGAAGCAAGTAAGTTACAGCCTCCACAGTAACTTTGAAGATGTCCTGCCTGAACTGGATATTCTGTATATGACCCGCGTCCAAAAAGAACGCCTTGATCCTTCAGAATATGCCAATATCAAGGCTCAGTTTGTCCTGCGCGCTGCGGATCTGGTGAATGTAAAAGAAAACCTGAAAGTGCTGCATCCGCTGCCACGTATTGATGAAATCACGGTAGATGTCGATAAAACGCCATATGCTTACTACTTCCAGCAAGCGGGTAATGGTATTTTTGCCCGTCAGGCATTGTTATCGCTGGTGTTGAATGAAAAAGTTGTTATCGAAAAATGATGAAATAGATCGTTAAGTAGAATAAATAGCTATTGATATTATGATTAAGGGAATTATTCCTTGATCATAATAGGTTGGTAAAGAGAAAACTAATTTTCTCTTTATTATTTTTATTGTAATTCATACTAATCCCCTGAAATAAAATATAACAAACGAAACAATTAAAATCACAATAATTACTTTCAAATATACGTATATTTGAAAGTGCTTTTCTCATTTTAACCTGTTATAAAAATAAGCTATTATTGTGTGTTTTGATAACATGTGCTTTGTCACGTTATCTTGATGGTGAATACTTTATGGAGCCATATTAACGGATACGTTATCTGATATTTTCGTTTGTTCTCAGCCCGCTCCAGATTTTACAAGAATGTTCATCATTTCTGTTCACTAAAAATTTTTCACCCACACAGTGAATGAAAAATAGAAATAATCTACCAAATTTCCAAATATTCCGGCTGAAAATAAACAAATTGACGATATTAAATCATGCAAAGGCAAAAGGATTACCACCAGCAGTATGAACATATTTGGGTAGCCGAGTTTTCATATGGCTACCATGGTACTGAACAACAAAAACCCCGACATTACTGTGCACAAGCCTTAATTCAGGCTAAAAGCCAACATCAAGCATTGGTTCAACTATCTGATCATATGTTGCACTCATTGCGGGCAAGTGAAGGCCAATACGAGAAAATTTTGCCCTTTTTACAATATCTGGATACCTGCCATCACTTGGAAAAACATCTGATCCTGAATCTTGAACAAGTCAGCGAAGCGCAGCCCATCATCGTACTGAATCCGCGGGATATCAGCGAACCACTTCCTATTGATACCGGTGATTTGGAAATCATCCACTATCCTTGCCCACCCTTTACGGGCGAAAATCCCTTTAACCGATACTGGATCAGTGATGATTTATATTCCCTGCTTTATCAGCAAAGCCAAAACGCAACGAAATACTCCCGCTGCTATATGGTGATTGATGCGGCGGTTTATCATAAACATGCAGGCCACTTTATCGTTCCTTCATTGATGACTTCTGGATTACCTTACCGCTGCCTGTTTAAAGGAACAACACAAATCACCCTCGAAGATGCCGCTCCTTATCTGGTCGAACTGACAGGACATGAGGATAAGGAATTTCTGCGACAGATATTCATCACTCACTATACGCCGGATATCGGGATTTTTATCCATACTGATAGTCAATTCGATGAACTGTATAACCACCTGCGCAAATTTCCTTACTTACAGCAAGAGCACAACCGAGAATGGGTATTTTTTCGCTTTTACTACCCACTGGCATTGGAGTTAACCCTGAAAAGCCTGTCCCGTGGCGCTCTCTCTTCGTTTATGCGGCACATCGGCGCTATTTACGGTTTCAATCATGAAAATAGTCTGATGAAAGCGACCGTAACGGCAGAGATCAGGGAATCCAAGCTCGAGACTGTCACGATCAATGACAGAATGAACCTCAATTTTGAACGGTACATGCAGCAAAAGTACTTCAACAAAGTTAAAACATTCATCAAAGAGCATGTTCAACAGCAGTGTCAGGTCCCTGAAGATCGGCTGCTGCCTTTTATTACCCAACAAGCCAATTACGCTTACCTGAATGGATTCACCCTTGAGCTGACGGGGCTTTACTATATTGTGGCGCGTTCTGTCACGGCTAAAAATGAAGCGCTCTGGGATCACGCACTGGAGGCCGTCCTGTCTGAACCCTCCAATCAGGAAGCCCGTGCCTACAAACTTCTCAAGGAATGCCTTAACCCGACAACATGGAGCCAGTCATGACATCTTCAATAACAGACATCAGTGAAAATGCGAACAAATCCGTATCCAGACTTGATATGGGAAATGCTAAATACCCATGTGATGGGAATATCAAGCCTATTTACCCTGTCCGTTATGCCTATGTGAATTTCTTTGGCTCAGATCTGGAAAAGCCCGAAGCACCACCGGATATTCACACATTGATGTCAGCAACAACCTTAAAAGAGAGTAAAGGCTATGCTGCCCGCTTGATGCGCCCGGGTTGGATTTACATTCGAGAAGAAGACAGTATGGAACATCGGCCGAGTAAAACTGCCTATTTCCATATCTTTAAATACGAACCAAATGGAGAGAATCAGACCGAGAAGTTTAGGAAATTCATCTACCGAAACAAAAAAGACGCACGTGATGGTGTCATGCCAGAGTCAGGTTTGAATGGCGAAGGCTATCCTTTTTTGTTTGTGGCAAAAGATGTCTCGAATATCAGCATTGCCTACAGTGAACATCTATGGCATCCCGATGTGATCGCCCGTATAAACGGTGACTTAGAACTGCGTAAAAAAACCATGCAGTTCATTAACCTTGATGATGACAATCAACCCCATTCCATTGAGGCCAACGAAGCTAATTTCACGAAATTAATTCAGGATTACAAAACCCGTAAGGAACAATTTGCCGCCGTCAAAGCCAAAATCGATGCCAAGAATTTCGGTGATTTGGATTTGGCTAGCCTCAGGATTGATGAGCTGACTACCCAGTTATCCTATGAAATGGATGCGGACAAGATCGCACTTGAGATCCGCAGCAAGCTCTGTTATCAGGAAAAATCCCGGATTGTGATCCTGCATGATCCCGTTGGGCGGCAGAAAGAGATTTTGGAAGCACATAATATTCTGGATATGATGCAGCAATATATAACTTTTCATAATTATGAGAATTTCATATTTCCTATTCCTTTCCAACTATTTGCTGAAGCGGCATTCAAGAAAATCTTAACTCTTTTGATGAGCTGCCACATAT
>NZ_JBBMXH010000121.1:0-11486 GCF_037996725.1 Xenorhabdus entomophaga | reverse complement strand
GCTGGAAAGCACCATTGCCGGACGTCCATCAATGATACCGCCATTTATGCCGGGTAAGCGTATGATTGTCACTATGTTGCCGAACCTGCAAATTCTGACCCAGCGCAATACTCGCCAGCGTAAGGCGGAATTTGTGGACGACCGTAAACAGTTCGAAAACAAATACCTGCGCAACGAAGGTTACGCACTGGAAACGCCAGAATTGTATGCCGCTTATGATGAAAAGGCCGTGACCATTGGTACGGTGGCGGAACCTGCTGAAACTTTGGGTAACAAATAATGCTGTCGCCTGTTCAACGACACCGGGCAGAAGTGGCACTGCGCCAGAAACTGGCACGGCAGCAAGCTGTCGCCATTGCCGATGGTGCAAGTATGCACCTGCAAGCCCGTGCCATTGGGCAGGATGTAAAGCGGTTACGTGAGTTACTGACCACAGCAGAACGGGTCGAGATGAAACGGCGGGAATTGTTACCCAACTACCTGCCCACGGCACAACGTTATCTTGATGAAGGTGAGGTGTACAGTAATCCGATTTTCGTCTACTGCGTGATCTGGTTATTTGATATCGGGGAGTTTGATCAGGGATTGGACTGGGCGGATATCGCCATTGAGCAAGGACAGCTCACTCCCGATAACTTTCGTAGTGGTTTTCCGGCGTTCGTGGCCGATACCGTGTTGCTTTGGGCACGACGGGAAGCGGAAGCCGGAAATCCTGTGGAACCCTATTTCTCACGGACATTTCACAATGTCACTGAAAAATGGAAAGTTCACGAGAAAATCAAGGCCAAATACTACAAATTCGCGGCCTTACTCCTGCTAAAAGGGAATAACGCCGACATTAAGGCAAGTAGCGTGGATAGTCTGGATGTGCTGGAGCAGGCAGATAGCTGGCTGGCAAAAGCTCATCAGTACAATCCGGCGTCGGGGGTAAAAACCTATCGACAACGGATCGCCGCCCGGATTCGGGCACTGACAAACGAAACGCTCAACCTTAATCAATAACGACTACCGCAAGCCGGAGCGGGCGCGGTGGAGGCAGAGCAATTTATTGCTGATGGCCGTGGAAACCGGACAGCCCGCTTTTTTTTCAGGGAGAGAATGACCGATGTTTAATGGCAACACGGTGGATTATCGGGATGCCCCGCTGACCAATGATGGTTTTTGGCCTGACTTGAATTTGCGGGAGTTTCAGGCTAATCGCAAATTGCCGCCCGATTTGGATAACGACATGCTGGCGAATGCGCTGCTGGCAACGGTGGCGGAGATCAACCTTGATTTGCAACGCCTGAAAGCCAGCTTGCAGGCCCAAGGCTACCAGACTGCTGCCAATGTGCCGGGCATTTCCATTAACGGCAATACGGCGCTGGTCAGTCAGTATAAAAAAGCGGTTTATGCGCGGGCAAAAGCTGATTTATTGGGGGAATACACAACACTGGTCAGCCGTGCCCCCAATCCGGGACAGGAAAGTCCCGAAGTACGCAAAAGGTTACTGGCTGAAGCGTCGGTAGTGCTGCGCAACATGAAAGGGCATGGACGCACCACGGTACGTCTGATATGAGCAAGTTACAGCAATTAACGGCCTTTTTACGGGAAAATCTGCCGGAACGGATTTGCGAAACGGAATTTAGCAGTGAAATGGATGAAATCCGCTTTATTCCGGCGCAACGGGATTTAGGGCTGGGGCAATACCAGTTTTTCATTCAGCAATATGAGGCGATCATTGCATGGGGGCGTTTCCCCTATCGGGAATGTGACCCGCGCAATATTCCGCTGTTGATTGATATCTGGCTGACCGAGCAGGGTGATGGCTTCAATGAAGCCAATGTTGAACAGGAACGCCCGGCACTGACCGTTGAAGTTGACGATAACACGGCGGTTGTCGTGGTATCGCTGTCGCTGGCTGAACCTGTCGTGATACGGGAAGATCCGCAAGGCATGATCCCGTTTGATGGTAAGCGCTGGTCGCTGGCTGATGCCGAAGTTTGGTTCGCGGAACAGGGTACCGTACACAGTGTGGATGAAACCGGGGCACTGATAGCATGATCCACGGGCAATTAAATCGCAATCAGCTTAAGCAATTGCAGGAAGCACTTAGCAGCCTTGATTTACCGGATAAGAAGCGCCAGCGCCTGTTATGGCGTATCGCAAAATATGCCCTGATTGATGCCGCCAAGCGCAATGTGCGTAATCAGCAATCACCGGACGGCGAAAGCTGGCCTGCCCGCAAAAGTGCCAGACGACAAAAAATGCTCCGAAATATGCCGAAGTTACTGCATATCAAGGAAATGCCCGAAATTGATGCTGTTCGGGTGTATTTGCAGGGCGGGCATTATCGCAATGGTAGTCAGCAAGTGCCTGCGGGTGTCGTGGGTTATGGGCAACAAAATGGCATGAGCTTTCAGATTAGTCGGCAACAAGTGAAAAAGAATGTTGACCGTGAACGGATGGCGACTATCAGGCAAGCAAAAAAGCTGCGTGACTTAGGCTATAAAGTTAAAAAAGGTAAACGCTGGCGTAAACCTCCAATCAAGGAAATTACTGCCAATATGAAGTTTATTCAGGCCGGAACGATGATCCGCGTATTAAGTGGCGAAGAAATCAAAAGCAAATGGGAAATTACTATTCCTGCTCGTGCGTTCTTGGGCATAAATGAGGACGAGTTCAGCAAAGCGCTGGAACGCCAGTTACAAGGGATTGGATACGGCACAGGATAAGTGCCTCAATTAAGGGATGAAACTATGTGGCCACATGTTCAGGTTAACCAGGTTAACCAACTGCAAGGCGAAACCAAGGAGATTGAGCGGGTATTGCTCTTTGTGGGGACGGGCAAAACCAACACAGGCAAAACGATTGCCGTCAATACCCAGACGGACTTTGATTCCGTACTGGGAACGGCAAGCACGGCTCTCAAATGTCAGGTACTGGCGGCGATGGCTAATGCCGGGCAAAACTGGTCGGGCTATGTGCATGTATTGCCGGAACTGGCTGATGAACGGGCGTTCGTGGAGGCCGTCATTGCGGCGCAGGTGGTCGCCAGTGTGGAAGGCTATGTGCTGACCCTTGGCGCAACCAAAGAGGTGATCAAGGCGGCGCAAACCCTGCGTGCCAACACCATCGCCAAGTTTGGCCGCTGGCAGTGGGCGATTCTGGCGGTGGATGCGCCCCAATCTAAGGAGCCGTGGGCCGATTATGTCAACCGCTTGGCAGAGCTGCAAAAAGGAGAAGCGGTGGCCTCGGTGCAGTTGGTGCCGTGTCTGTGGGGTAATGAGGCAGGCGTCTTGGCCGGGCGTTTATGTAATCGCGCCGTGACCGTGGCAGACAGCCCCGCACGGGTACAGACCGGGCCATTAATGGATTTGGGCGCGTCAGACTTTCCGAAAGACGGCACAGGCAGAGCCATTGATTTAGCCACCTTACAGGCACTGGAAAAACTGCGTTTCAGTGTGCCGATGTGGTATCCCGATTATGACGGCCTGTACTGGTCAGATGGCCGTACACTGGACGTGGAAGGTGGGGACTACCAGAGCATCGAAAACCTGCGGATTGTCGATAAGGTGGCGCGGCGTGTGCGGTTGCAGGCAATTGCCAAAATTGCCGACCGCAGCTTAAACAGCACACCGGGCAGTGTGGCAACGCATCAGGCTTACTTTGCCCGTACCTTGCGTGAAATGTCACGCAGTACCGAAATTAACGGGGTGACGTTCCCCGGTGAGGTGAAATCACCAAAAGACGGTGATGTTGCTATCACATGGCGCAATAAAAACACCGTGGAAATTTATATCACTATCCGCACTTACGAATGTCCGAAAGGGATTTCGGTCAGTCTGTTGCTGGATAGCAGTCTGGAGAAAAGCGCATGAGCCAACGTATTTCAGGCCAGTCGATTGATTTTAATATGGACGGGGATCTGGTTCATGCGGAAAAGGTCAATCTGTCCATTACGGATAACACGGCTGCCGCCCAAACGCAGGGCGTACCGGATGGCTATATTGCCGGGGATGTGGCGGCGGAAGGGGAAATTGAACTCAGTACCAAATATCTGGAGATTGTGACCGCCAAAGCGCGTTCGGCGGGATCATGGCGGGGCATTCAGCCCGTCGATTTAATGTGGTACGCCAAAGCGGGTAACGAGGAAATCAAGGTCGAAGCCTACGGCTGCAAGCTGATTGTGAGCGACATTCTGGATGTTGATCCGAAAGGGGGCAGTGTCATGACTCACAAAGTCAAGTTTGTGGTGACCAGCCCGGACTTTGTGCGCATTAATGGCATTCCCTATCTGGAAGCGGAACTGACGCAAAGCCTGATTGGGTAAGGATGGCAGTTCATGGAAGAACATGAAAAAACCTTTGTTACGCTGGTGCTATTGGGGGCACTGATTGCGTTAGGCAAGATGCTGACAGGCAACGAACCGATCACCTTACGGCTGTTTATTGGCCGGGTTATTCTGGGGTCGGCGGTGTCTGTCATGGCGGGGGCGTTACTGATTTGGTGGCCGGGCATCAGCCCGATAGCGGTCACGGGGATTGGCAGCGCACTGGGGATTGCCGGCTATCAGTTAATTGAGGTCTGGCTACGCAAGCGCGGCAGCGCCTTGTTAACAGGGAAGTTAAAGCAATGACACTGAGTGAAAAACAGCAATTATTTGCGGTACTGGTTGCCCAACTCATTTTATGGGCGGATGAGCGCGGTTATCGCGTCACGTTCGGGGAGGCCTACCGCACGCCGGAGCAGGCTAAACTGAATGCCCAAAAAGGGGCTGGTATTGCCAACAGCCTGCATACCCAGCGTTTGGCCGTTGACCTGAACCTGTTTATTCAAGGCCAGTATCAGACCCGCAGTGATGCCTATCTGCCACTGGGTGAATATTGGGAGTCTCTCGGTGGCACATGGGGCGGGCGTTTTTCCCGTCCCGATGGCAATCATTTTTCACTGGCGCATAACGGAGTGAAATAATGCTCAAGGCACGGACGCTGTATGTACTCTGCCTTGCGTTAGCGTTCGGTGCGGGCTGGCGCGTCAATCATTACTACCGTGACAGCGTAGAGCTTGGAATAACACGGGCGGCGGCGGAAACCGGGGAGAGCATCCGGCAAGAATTGCAGGCCATTTCCAGCGCCTCCGCCCGGCAACTGGAAGGTAAACTGGAGGAGATCGCCCATGCTGCCCCCAGAGAAATACGTACTGAGGTGGTTAAGCCTGTTTTTACTGCTGTGTGCGTTAGCCCTGAGTTTGTCAGGATGTACAACGAGACAGCCGACAGCATTGAACGAACCTTATCAGGAAAACTTACTGACACCCTGTCAGGAACGGTTACCCCGACTGGCGGGAATGACCGGAAATAATTTAGCAAATATTGTGATTGATTATATCCAGATATATGGCACTTGCGCCGCCCGGCATAATCAATTAGTGGATGAAATAAATAAAAGAAAGGAATTTAATCATGAAAGAAAATAAAATTATCACGTTAATTATTGGCGAAAAAGAAATTAAATTTGAACCAAATATTATTGCCTATAACAGCATGATTAATGACATGACACTGGATAATAAAATTGTGCCGATTGTCACTTACTTGCGCCGCATTGTGCAGCCTGCCTCTAAAGCCGCGCTGGATGAGTTTCTGCAAATCCCCGGCGCGGCCATGCAGATTGTGGAGCGTGTAAATTCGGAATATGCACCGAAACTGGACATCGAAATAAAAAACTAAATGCACGGGTTAAGGCCATTGACCAGAGTTTATTTGAGCAGGCCTTAATATTACGCCGTCATTATTTACCGAATGAAAAAGATAATACGGAAAATTTAGCCCGGGCTATTTGGCTGGATAATCGTTATTGGGAAAATATGCGCATTGCAACGGCAAACGGCATAGCATTAGCGTTCAAGGGTGAACCATGAGTGGGCAATTAGATTTTACCTTAAGCCTGATTGATAAAATTACCCAACCGCTGGCGAAAGCCAAAGCGGCGGTGTCAGGCTTTGCCCAGTCGTCGCAAGATGCGTTTGGCAAACTGGCCGTTGGCGGCGCAGGTCTGGCCGCGTCGTTCTGGTCTATCAAGGGCTTTCTGGATCCGGCCATTGAAATGGATGAGGCGCTGAGTTCTGCCACGTTGCAGGGTATTGACAGCAGCGTGATGGATAAAGTGGCCAAAGATGCCATGACGTTTAGTTCCCAGTATGGCAAGTCATCCATTGAGTTTGTGCAGTCGGCATCGGAAATCAGCAAGGCCATTGGCGGACTATCGCAAAGCGATCTGCCCCAGATGACCCATATTGCCAATACAACCGCCGCCGCCCTGAAATCCAGTGCCAGTGATGCCAGCGCCTACATGGGGAAAATGTTTGCCCAGTTCTCCGAGCAGGCGAATGCCGTCGGGCATGTTCAGTTTGCGGAACAACTGGCAGGCAAGGCGGTGGTGATGTCAAAAACGTTCGGCATGTCCATGACCGACATTGCGGATGCGATGGAAGGGGCACGTGCTGCCGGGACACAGTTTGGTGTCGGCATTGATGAACAATTGGCCGTGTTGGGGGAATTGCAACGTTCGCTGGGCACCGAGTCCAGCGGCGCGTATGAATCCTTTATCACCAGTGCGGAAACGGGCGGCAAAAAGCTGGGCTTAAGTTTTACTCATGCTTCCGGCAAATTGCTGTCGATGCCGGAGATGCTGGAAAAGCTCCAGGCTAAATACGGCAAGAGCATTGAAGGTAACCTTAAGGCGCAGGCTGAAATTGAGGAAGCCTTTGGCGATTCGGCCGTGGTGGTCAAGCAGCTTTTCGGTAATGTCGATGCCCTGCGCAAGAACATGACGGCATTAGGTGCCAACGATGGCATGAAACGCACCCGTGAAATGGCCGAACGGATGGCGAACCCGTGGGAACGGCTGCAAGCCATCTGGCAAAATATCCGTATTGTCATTGGTTCAACCTTGCTGCCAGTGATCAAACCGTTAATCAATAAGCTGGCTGATGGAAGCCAGATATTGGTGCGCTGGGCAAAGCTGTTTCCCAATATCGCCCGTTGGATTGGGTATATCTCAGTCGGCATATTGAGTTTTGCCGCGGCGGGGGCGATTGCCAATATCGTGATGGGTGTCTCCCGCTTTATCTGGCTGGGCTTGATCCCTTTATGGAATGCCGGGGCATTCATGCTTTCCTTACTGACGGGAAGAATGAATGTCATGTCGAAAGCCAGTGCCGGATTGAGCAGTATGCTAACGCGGATGCGATCCTGCCTGATTGTGACCAAGATAGCCTCTTGGGCAGCAGCAGCAGGGTTTACCGCCATGACATGGCCTGTACTGGCGATTATTGCGGTGATTGCTGCTCTGGTGATTGCGGTCATTAAATTCTGGCACCCGATTAAGGCGTTTATTAAAGGGTTTATTCAGGGATTTAGTGGAGCCAGTGGCGCACTGGCTCCGTTATCGCCCGCATTTGATGCATTGGGGAGTGCGATAGGTTTTGTCTGGGAAGCGGTGAAAAGCCTGTTTGGCTGGTTTGCCGATTTATTAGCGCCCATCCAATATACGGATGAAGAGTTACAGGGCGTGACTGAAACGGGGCGCTCTTTTGGGCGTATTGTGTCTGGTGCCATCGGCTTGTTAATGATGCCGATTAATCTGGTGATCCAGGTTGTCGGTACGCTGGCGCAGTTATTTGGTTCAGCATTGCAGGCGATTGGGCAAGGCTGGGACAAATTTTGGAACTGGTTCAGCAACTTTTCACTGGCTGATGCTCTATCAGGCATGGCAGGGGGTGTCAGCGATCTTTTTAGTGGCTTATGGGACAGCATAAAAGCGTCATTTAGTGAGGCATTTGACTGGATTGTAGAAAAACTCAATTACATTCCGGGCGTGAATATTGAAACTAAAGCCATTGAGAAGACGGTCACCGAACCGACCGGAAAAGCAGTGGCTCCGGTGCAAGGCATCGGGGAAAATACGGCCAAATTAATGACGCAACCCAACGGGATTTTGCAGGGCCAGCCCCAAGCGATGATCCAGCCTGTGAAGGCCATTAAACCGCCCGAAACTGAGGGCGTATTAACGGGCGGAAAAAAGCAGGGCATTGGCAAGCAGGGTCTGATGAAAGAGGTAACAACAAATTCACAGACCATCACGGATAACAGCCGCCGGATTGAAAATGTGACACTGAATGTGAAGGGCAACGTCACACCGGCACAACTCACGGAATGGGAGCAGGTGGCTTATGGATGAGCCGAAATACATTGATTTATTGATTACGGACGGTGATTTTACGCTGAACTCAGGCAGGGAGCCGCAATGTTGCAATAACCGCCGCTCCATTGGTCAGGATTGTGTTCACGCCATCCTTGAGAGCGGCCTTGCTACCGAACTGGTGGCAGAGCGCAGCCCGACCCTGCGTGCCGACATCCGCACCCAGATAGAAATTCTGGTCGAAGATGATGCGCGGATTATTCCGGGCACGGTCACGATTAATGAAGAGTCGCCGACTAAATTGTGGATCACGGCGGAAACTTACGATTTTGGCCGTATTAGTGTGAGTGTGGGGCATGGAAACTAAGCCAACCATTGATTATGAAAAAGTGCTGCGTGACAGCGGGATGCCGACCACGGAAGCCGATATCCGCCAAGCATTTGCCAAGGTGGTGGATGAAGCGGGCTTGGTGACCAATACCTCGCGCATGTCCCCGTTCTGGCGGTTGGTTAACACGATTGTCACGCGTCCGGTGTTGTGGCTGAAAGACGCATTAATCAACGTCACACTGAAAAACATGTATCTGGCGACGGCATCGGGGACATGGCTGGATATGTTTGCGTGGGGCGTCAACCTGAAACGTAAACCCGCCTCGGCAGCCCTTGGTGCTATCCGTTTCTATAAAGCGGCGGGCGCTTCGGCGGTGACTGTGCCTGCGGGAACCGTTATCCAGACCGAGCGCATTAATGGTGAAATCTACCGGGTCAGCACCACGGAAAGTGTTGTCATTGCCGAAGGAGTCAGCAGTGCCTTACTGCCTGTGATGGCGGAGGTTGCGGGCGGGGCCTTTAACCTTGCACCCGGTTATTTTCGCATCCTGCCTGTGGCCGTCTCTGGCATTGCGCGGGTACAGAATGAAGAAGGCTGGCTGTTAACCCCCGGCGCAGATGCGGAATCCGACGATGAGTTGCGTGACCGTTGCCGCAACCAGTATAACTTGGTCGGTAACTATCATACCGATGCGGTTTACCGGGGCATGATTGCGACGGTGGCGGGCTTAAGCATTGACCGGATTTTCTTTTTGCACGATGCGCCGCGTGGGGCAGGCACGGCTAACGCCTATTTGTTGCTGGATTCGGGGGTGATCAGTCAGCCGTTTATTGAGGCGGTGAACGATTACATCACCAATCAGGGCCATCATGGGCATGGGGATGATATGCAGTGCCTGCCGATGCCGGAAACCCATCATGCGCTAACGGTGACGCTGTTTGTGGCGAACATGGCGAATTACAGCCAAGAGCAGATAGTCACCCTGAAAACGGATATCAGTAACCTGATCCGCTGTGCGTTCCGGGAAAATACTGATTATGACGTGAAGAAAACATGGCCCTACTCGCGCTTTTCCTTTTCGAACTTGGGCCGCGAGATACACCGTGAATTTACCGAAATTGAGTCACTGACTTTTTCATTGGGCGACATTCTCAGTGAATTGAGTGTCCCCCGGCTGCAATCACTCACTGTGGAGGTGAAGAATGTCTGAGTTCCGGGAACGTCTTAAGCGGCTGGCCTTACCCTCATGGATGGACAAGGGGGAACCCGCCAAACTGCTTAATGCGGCGCGGGCATTCTGGACGGAAGTTTACGGCTGGCTGACATGGCCGCTCGCTCAACTGGATGCCGAAACCTGTTCTGAGGCGCTGTTATCGGTGCTGGCCTACCAGCGGGATATCCAGCGCTTTAACGGGGAACCGTTGCCCTTGTTTCGCAAGCGGGTGAAGTACGCCTTTATCAATGCCAAAGATGCAGGCAGCATCGCGGGGTTTATTGCCATTTTTGAACGGCTGGGCGTGGGTTATGTGGAATTGCTGGAGCGTCAGCCGGACATTGACTGGGATGTAATTATCCTGCGCCTCAGCGACGGGCAGATAGCGGCTAATCCCGATTTATTGATGAATATCATCCGTCAGTATGGCCGAACCTGCCGCCGCTACCGCTTTGAAGTGATCGCCAAAAACCAATTGTTAATGCGGGTTGGCAGTATTGGTGCAGACTATTGCACTTATGCCGCTGCCATCCCGATCCAGCCATTATTGTTAAAAGTGGGGCATATCGCAGGCGTTGCCATTTGTGACAGTGCCAGCCTCAAGGAACACACCGCACCGACTGTGACCTACGGTGCGTCATTATAAGGAAATAAAAAATGTCCTCAGTCATTACCCTGGACTTTGAAAAATGGAAGGCCCAGCAAGTTGCCGTAGGAAAGGCGGTCGTGCTGGATGAATTTGTTTTTGCCAATGTGCCGAATCTTGATCCGGCAAAGGCATTCAGTCGTGATGAAAAGTTGCCTGCGGCAAACTACATCGTTCACCGTCAGGCCGTTAATAAAACAGGTCTTGCCAGTGAGAACGCCGTGGCCTACAGCGTCACATTAGGGACGGAAGTCGGCAATTTTGATTTTAACTGGATTGGCTTAATCAATCAGGCTTCCGGTGTTATCGGCATGATCACCCATGCGCCTACCCAGAAGAAAATCAAGACCGCCAACGGCTTGCAGGGCAATGTCCTGACCCGCTCTTTCTTGCTGGAGTTTGACGGCGCCGCTATCGAAACCGCCATTACTACCACTGCTGAAACATGGCAGATTGATTTTACCGCCCGCTTATCCGGTATCGACGAGATGCAGCGTTTGATCAATACCGACAGTTACGGCGAAGCGGCGTTCTTCGGTGAGGGCTTTGCCGTGGTGCGTCAGGGAGAACAGTATCTTGTCAAAAAAGGGCTTGCTTATGTCGGCGGGTTGCGTGGGGTACTGGAGTTTGAGCAGACGCTGAATAGCCTGCGCAATACCCGAGTGTATGCCGATTTTAGCTATCAGGGTAATCTGGTGAGCCAATGGAAAACGGTCGTTAAAATTACGGTCGCTAATGACCTGCAAAACTATATCGATGCCGCGGGTTATCCGCATTATGTGTTTGCGATTGCTAATGTTGATGGTGACGGGAATGTCACGGATTTACGCCCGGCAGGGTCATTGAATGATCGGGATATTGCAGCACTGAATGGCGAGCTTGGCAGGGTTAAGCAGGATTATGCGACGAATGCGGCGTTATCCAATGGACTGAATGAGAAACAACCGAAAGGGGACTATGCGACCAATCCGGCACTCAATGCGGTGAATGACAATGCCAATCGTCGTTTGGCGATAGAACTGAATGGGACAGATATTTCCGATAAGAATGCGTTCATTGACAATCTTGGTTTACGGGAAACCAAAGACCGGGCACTTAATTCACTGGATACGC
>NZ_JBBMXH010000120.1:0-11750 GCF_037996725.1 Xenorhabdus entomophaga | reverse complement strand
GGTTTTACGGCAAGCATAACAGTGATAACGCGGATGCCCAGTGCGCCCTTTTCCATGCCCTTTAACCTCTTCAGTTTTGTGACAGTACCGACAAACCACATCAACTTTAGCCATCTCTCATCCATAAAAAAAGTGGGGAGTTTATCATATTATCTAATCATTGGGAGCATGACCCTCTGCCCACACATTGGAAAAACCCACTTTGTCATCCATGACAAAGTGGAAATGAACATGATTGTTATGCTTCGGATTCATTATGACGCGCTGAGGCGTTAAAGAAGAAGTTATTAAAAGCCCGTTTAAAACCGCTCCAGGTAACCCGGCTAGCGGCATTGGCAACGTCCTCCCCAACGGCATGATGAGCGGCCGCAGCTGTCCCGCCAATGGCTGCACCAACCCATTCACTGGGTGTACGGCTATAAGGCAATAATACTTCAGAAATATTTCTTCCTACACTTTCTCCTATCATTCGGCCAAACCAGCCCCTGGAACTGACAGCATGGGAAACGGCAGAGCTAATGCCTCTTCTGAGCAGTAACCGGCCTATAAACCGATAAGGGCCATCCCATAGATTACCAATGAGCCTTCCCCATCGAGCACCATACATAGCGCCAATCGCTGCCCGTTCACCAAGCTCAGAACTTCCCTGATGGCGGCCAAGTAATATTCCGCCAATAATTGCGCCTGATAGTGCCCCTAACCGCTCTGGCGCGCTGACATTACCGGGCCTGAGCGTATCCAGCGTACCTTGTCCGGCGGGTGTGGCAATACTGATAGCCATGCCCGTGTTATGTTCTCCGGCTAAAGCCATTAATCCTCCAACGGTAACCGCTGTTCCTACGGAAATTGCTGTACCTGTCGAAGAGCTGTTAAATAGTGCAGACGTAACAAGCGATGTGATAGCAAAAGCGCCTATCTGAACGGGAACAGAACGTTTACGCGTCAGATAACTTAAAACTTCCCCAATTTTTTCTGAGATGTTGTTCGCGAAAAACCCCATCACCGCCCCGGAGACAAAACCACCAATTGCAGCCCCGACGATCCCCCAAGGCGTCGCTCCCGCAATCGTTGCAGCCTTAACCCCCAGACTTGCCATCCCCACACCCAAAACAAAAGTTCGCAATCCTCGGTTTAATTTCAAAAACGTATCAAAGGAAGCGCCTTGTTCAAGAAGATGTTCTGTCGTGATGTTGACTGCCCGTCGATAAGCTTTTTTCCCTATCCAGGCAAGGACTCCCTGACCGGGGAAACGGCCATCAGAATCAGAAAAAACGATGGGATTATTCCTGCACATTCTGAACAAATTGAGACCATCGACCTCACCGGCAGGATCTACACTCAACCATCGCCCTGTCCACGATTGATAATAACGATAGCCGTAGTAATACAACCCTGTTACATCCCGTTCTTTGCCAGAATAACGCACGGTTTTGTAATCCGCTTCTGACTGACTTCGGGCTGCCCACACGGCAGTTCCCCCATAGGGGTAATATTCTTCCTGACTAATGATCTGCCCGTCACTGTCCAATTCCAGCCCGCTGCTGCCAATCAGGTTGCCATAACTGTAACGCAGCTGATCATTGCTGATATCCGCCGGTTTGCCGGTTTCCCAATGCAGCACTCGGACTTGTGCCTGACCCGCTTCACCCACAGTGATGACCTGCAAAAACTCTTTTAATGTATTGCCGCTATATGTCGTGCGCCATTCCAGCTCTGGCAAATATAATGTTCGCTGTATTTGCTCACTGTTACCTGTCTTCTGAATATGAGTCTTAATCACACGCTGACTGTCTGCGTCATAGCGGTAGAATTCCTGATCAGGCGTCGTATTTTCCCTGTTGACCAATATCACTTGTTGTAATTCGTCACGGGGTGTCCAGCAAAGATCCTGACCGGGAACAAGCCGGGTCTGATGTCCGCCGGGGGTGAACAACATATCCACCTTAGTGGGATCTTTCGCCAGCTCCTCCAATACAGCCCGGTTGCTGTGATCTGAGACTGTCATGTTCGTTGTGTAGTTATTATCAGTGATCGGTGAATTATGGCGAATTCTGGTCAGATTCCCCCCACGATCGTAGTCGTAAGTGCGAGAGTAATTAGTATAAGTATTGTTATCAATCAGAGCGGGGATGGGGAACTGGTTTTTTTGTCGGCCAATATTCGCCATTTCACGCCCAGTGACGGAAACCAGTTGGTACAGGCTGTCGTAGGTGTAAGTATTTTCCGGTACAATTTTCTGGTTGCGCCAAAAGCGGGTAATTTCAGCATCGTTAGTTGATTTCAGCACATTTCCGACAGGATCATATTCATAACGCAGATTCTGTAAAATTTTCTCCCCAGCGGCATGACCAGAAGGACGTTCTGTTTTTATACCAATAATGCGTTGCGTCTCGGGTTCATGTGTATATGTGGTCACTATCCCGTTACCATGTTCCTCCCGTAGCTTCTGGCTGGCAGCCGAATAGGTCAGGGATTTCACAATAACCTGTTCTTGTTTCCCCCTCAGCGCCAACCAACTGCCTTGAAGCAGACCGGCCACATCATAGGCGATACGTTGCTTGTTTCCGGCAGCATCTGTACTCGTTAATACCGTTCCGGTGGCATCTGTTGTGCTGACAGAAGTGAATTTTTCCGGCGCCAGCACGTTTTTCCAGCCAGATTCATCCATACCTTGCCAATTTGCTTCCCTGTCATCTTTCAGTAATTGCTGTGTAATGGACAAGGGTATGCCGGTTAACGATATGCTGTTGGTCTGATTCATTCCGGTGGGATCATAGTGGACCACGCACTGCCCGGCCAGATTGTTGCCTTTTTCTGCCGGAGTATTTCCTGACCAGATCAATCGCTCTGTGATACAGGCGTTCTCTCCTTTTACCTGCTCGGTAATACTTAATAAGCGTCCCGGCAAGTTATCACTTTCATACTGAAACGTTCGGCTAACGCCATTGGCGCTGACAGCTAAAACGGGACGCCCGGCAACATCATGCAAGGCAACACTGGTTCCGGCATCCACACTTTGCGTACGCAGTACTTTCTTACTGAGTGATGACAAGCGAATAAGATTTGGTGTAATGGCGTTCTTGTCACTCGCTGTCTGTTGGCGTTCATAAAATCGCGGATCAATACTCTGGGTCAGCGCACCTTGGGCATCATATTGATAACCGGTGATACGTTCATCTGTTACCTGAGGGGTATCGGGGTGCCGATACCAAGCTATTTCGCGTACTGTCTGACCACGGTTGTCCAATACAGTGACGGATGGCGTATTACTGTGAACGAAATTCTTCATAATTCATTCCTAAATGAAGTGATGCATGTTCAGCGAACAGACATCACTGAACTTTATGCTGTCATTTCACCGGCAGTGTCATTTTCATCTTCATTCACCACAAACCAGGGCGTGAATAAGGATCGACGTAACCCGCCCTTAGCGGTGATAACCTGATATTCACGCCCCAACGGATCATAGCAATGGGTATCGGCATACAGGTCCTGCCGGGCACTGTCATCACTGACGTACTGCCAACTATTCAGGAAATACGGTTGATACATCCGCAAAGCCTGCCCTTTTCCGTCATATTCTGTACGTCCGGAAACTGTCCAACGGAAATCGGTTATCGCCGTTTTAGGCTCACCATGACTTTCAGCCACAATGGCTCCGTACTCATCACGTACCCAGGCTTCCCCACTTTCATGGCGTACTGCTGTTTGTAATGTTCGCCCAAAGCCATCACTAAACGTAACCGTTTGACGTAATTGTTGTTCCGGATCGGCATCATAGCGGTCGGTAATTACGCTCAGGATATGGGGTGGGTTCTGTGAATTGACTTGCATTGGCATGGCAGCAGCAGGGTTATTTTGTTGCCAGCGGCGAAAAGCAAGCGACAGGAAATAACCATCTTCAGTGATGATCCCAGCCGATTTCAGCTCTTCATAATGAGAAAAGTTGATCTGATTAGAAAAATCGACCTGAACCATCCAGCTCAGAGGGACATAAACCATCAGTCCTGCAACAGGTATACCGGGTTTCAATGCCAAGGCATCATCCACCGTTGTGGGGACAATAAAGGGGACAGTTTCATTTTCCTGCGGGGTATATCCTTGTCTTTCACCGTTTTCAGTCCCCCAGAAACGGAAGCTGGTTACTCTCCCCAGTGCATCAAACGTTACGGTGTGATAGTTATCATTGATATCTGTGGTGTTATCCGCAACCATGAATCGATAATCGTAATGCGCTTGCATACGCAGACCAGCCGCATCTTCTGTCGCGGTGATAACACAGTAATGGCTATCCCACGTCACTGTCGTTTTACCTGTGAGCTTGGTTTCCCGTTGCACCAATGGCCGATAGAATCCGTCTGCATTGGCGTATTCTGTGAATTCCTTTTGTCCCACCCAGACACTGAAATTTGCATTTTCACTGAACGGCACATTTACAACATTCCAGCCAGCATCATTCAGCTGTTTTGTCAGCGCCTGCTCATCCATGACCTCCTTAAAAGCCGCCAGCGATCGTTCATCAAACTCTGCGGTTTCAATGTATGCCACCAGCGGAGGAATAGCGGGCCGTTCTTCCGGACCGGTATATGCCACACGTTGGTGTCCCAGATAATCGGCTGCTGCATCAGGCAACAACAATGCTCCTGCACCTGTAGCAGCAAACCATTCAAGGGAAAATCCACCGTCCGGCACTTTATCTGCATGATAAATACATGCGTCACTGCGTGAGGTATCCATCAGCCCGGTGATCCACGTATTATCATCATGATTCAGATGATGATAGGAAGAACGCTGGCGTGTCAGACGAAGGCACATCTGCTGTTCGTCGTAACTGCTGGTGAAAAGTGTTTCGGGCAGGGTATCCGGATAAGGCGATAACTCAGTCTGTGGACGTCTCGGATAGGCAATCTCGACATTGTCCTGCGGAAATCCTAACGCATCAGATTTAAGGACGATCTTTTGGCTGCACTGTGGATCGGTAGCAACCCGTTCATATCGGTATTGGCGGGATTCGGCCACCGAAACCAGTACCGCAGGAACGTCCGATGCCATAACCGGTAACAAACGTACTTGGGTGCGGGATTCATCCACTGAATAAGGTGTACTGGCCAGTATAGAATCATCATCCCCATACAACTCACTCCGTAAGCGTTGTCCTTTTAACGCCCGAAACAACCAGTATTCTTCCTGTTCGTTCGGCATGATGGCGATATCATCACCGGATTTTTCGTCATAACGGGTAAAGCGTGGGGTAAAATGGGGAAATGCCTGTTGATCCCCCTGCCAATATTCAGTGGACAGAAGAATATCGACTTCTCGTACACCAGTGCTGTACCAATTAACCGTACGCGAAGGGGCCGGTGGTTCAGCATGTGCCCCCTGTGTCGCACTCGCCCGTGAATCAATGTCAGTTTGCGTCACACGCCCAAAACCACGAAACTCCCGTTCCAGACCATCCCAGGCACCGTGTGAGTAATTATAATGGCTCGTCAATCGGTTACCGGAAATTTCATCCAGAACTTCCGTGCGCCACAACACATGCACAGGGAACGGTAAGTAGCTGACAGCCGTAATCCCAGATTCAGAAGCCTGTAATTTCTCATCCAGCCAGAACTGGGCAGAGCTGCGATAATATAGCGTGGTTTCTGTTCCCATATTGTTATTGACGGTACTCAGCAGCCAAGGCTTGAATGTGGTCATATCCAATCGCCAGTGCTGCACATTCATATGGGGGACCGTCAGAATAATGCTGGCAGTACCTAATCCTTGTGTATCCGTTACTTGTAATCGACAAGTATTATCAAAATGTACCCCATCCGGCAGATCGATACGCTGAGGTTCAGCAAAACGATTGCCGCTTTCATTGGGATAGAGTTCAAGGTAAGTACTGCGGGCATAAATAAAATCGGTGGTGCCTGAGCCATCTATGTCTACCATATACAGCCTGTCGGGGTTAAAAGTTTCCCCGCTAATATGGAAGCCTGTCATAATCAGCGGTTCACCAAATTTTCCATGCCCCAGGTTCGGCCAGTAGCGCACGCTATTTGCCGTCACTTCCACCAGATGTGATTGCCCGGAGCCTGTCATATCACTGAATGCGACCAGATGACGCTCATTTCTGCCGGGAACCGGCAATGGCATATCTGACAAATGAATCACATCCTGAGCGCTATCCCACCCTGCCCGATTATTTGACCAGACACGTACACTATTTGGCCCGATAAGCGCTAAGTCTGGCAGACCTGCCCCGTCAATATCAGCCAGTTTTGCCTGTGGATGGAAATATTCGATTGGCACAGCGGATAATGGAATAAAAGGTGTCCATTCACCTTCCGGTGACATTGTGTGGTAACCCCGTAACCCTGTTGCAGTAATAACCCAATCCAGTCGCCCGTCACCGTTTATGTCCAACAACATCGCGCTTTCCTGTTGTGCTGGAATCTGTGGCAGTGGTTTCGCATCCTCATAGGTAACAACATTCGTTCCTTCGGCAGTGATATCCCGTATCGGAGCACGGTACCACCAGGCTTTATGAGCATCCTGATAAAGTACGCCGGAAATTCCTTCTCCATATAAATCAACCAGTTGGTATGGCTGCAACGTGTTCAGTTTTTCTAACTGCGGCATGGACTGCCAGTTCAGATTCACGCCATGATTAACACGTTGATAATCCATTTCCAGTGGGGACATCATCACCGGCGTACCGTCCGTTTCATGTGCCAATCTGCGGGCCGTTTGCAGTAAGGAAACCTTATTGTTCAGGTCATAATCCAGAATAAGGCGGGAAACCAGCGCCGGTGTTTCTTCTGCAACATTTTCCCCTGCCAGCGCTTTTAGCTGATGAAACATCAGAATTTGGCGACACAAGCGACGGGTTCGAATTTCAAACCCATATTCATAGCGGGAGAAACTATCCGGACGACAACGCCATTTTTCAGAAACATGGAATTCGGGTACAGAGTTCAGCGAAGATGAACGCTCACCGTAATCAAATACCAGATGAAACAACCAGTCATTGTCAGCAGGAATACCTGATTTTACAGCGAAAAAAGCGGTTTCCGACTGAGTATTGCCATAGCTGACTTTTGCCAGATAACGCTGGGCCGTAACACCTGAATGCTGAGCAAGTTCATTCTCATCACAGTCAAGATCGTCTTCTGCCCGATAGTGATAGTAAATATGTTCCCCGGTATGCGTGACGGTTTCCTCCATCAGCCAGCGGGCAATTTTGGTTTCATCTTGAGGATCAGCAATACGTGCATGGTGATGCTTACCGAACAGGTGCACTAAACCATCCGCCGTAAAAAGTACCCAAAAAGAAGTCTCTTCTTCACGTTTCTGCTGCGGCTGCCAGTGCTCTAAACGGACGATTTTTTCTGCCACACGGGACTGATAGCGGGTAACGATATACGGTTGTGTCAGAACAGTCCCCAACAGTGAGGTTGCGGTGCGTTGCTCTGGTTGCCCTTGGCTATCTGGCACAATACTCAACACTTCCCCATCCGGCCCGAGATACTCATCTTGTCCCGGATATTCATTTTGTCCCGTATAGTGTGGAACGCCCTTGGCGGTACGCAGACTGATAAAGCCAACCCCACATTGCCAACCCATCCCGAATGATCCATTGCCTGCAATACTGCTGTAATTAAGTGATAACACCGGCACCAGACCACGCCCGACAGAGACCGGTAAGGGCAGTGAAAATGACGCTCCCCCCTCCGCTCCGACAGCGTTGAATGCTTCTCCCATTCCTTTCAGTGATCCGCCGCCTGAGGGCAATGACGGTATTTCAAGTTTCAAAGGTGTTGAACCCTGCATAAAAACTCCTTAAACAGGCTCCCTCAGGAGCCTGCCTGTCACAATGTTTTAATTAGGAACGAATGGTGTAGCGGATATGCAGAATGATATCGCTCAGACTCTCCAGCAGCGCTTTCTGCCGATCAGTCGCATCCGGAAAACTCAACGTCAGGCTACCGCTGTCATTCACGGAAATACCTTCAAACGGCAGGTAACGGGGATCGTTGAAATCCAGCACAAATTGCCCGCTGTCATTCACGCCATGGGAGAGCGCAATGGCACTGCAACCCCGTGGCATGACGATGCTGCCGCCATAGTTCAGTACGGCCCGGATATCTTCATATGGGCCGACCAGCGCTGGTAAGGTGACACTCACCTGCTTCAACTGACGGGTACGGCCGAGACTTTCGGGATAATCACTGAAAATTTTCAGATCGGACAGCCGCACGGAAGCTTCTATCTGGTGGTTGCTGAGTTTCAGCTCATTACCGGTCGGGCCGGCGCTGCCTTTGCCGTCCCGGAGGAGCTGCGTGAGTTTTTCTGTCAGGCTAAAGCGGTCTGATGATAAGGCCTGATAGAACTGCGCCAGCGACACGGTACGGGTCACTTCCAGCGCCCGCTCATCACGCTCCAGCCAGGCTTTTTCCATTTCTGCCAGGTTCAGTAAGAGGGTTTCACCGGCCATTAAACCCGCCGTCGTACCGTTCCAGACACCGCCGCGGATAAAGGTCACACCGTTGTCGGTCAGTTCGCGGCGCAGCGCTTCCTGCGCCATCAGGCAGAAGGACTGGGCCAGGTCAAAGAACTGATAGTAGATGGCACTCAGTTTCCCGCGCATCCAACTGTAGAGGACTTTGTTCGTGAACTTACGCTGTAACAGTTCCAGCTGAGCCTGCGTCTGCGCCTGCTGGGTCTCCTGATATTCCACCTGCATCTGTGCGGCTTCGCGCCGGATTGTCAGGGCTGCCAGTTGGGCATCCATCTGCCTGACTTCACCGTCTGCATTATCACGCTGAATTTCCCACTCCTGACGGCGGCGGCGATATCCCTCTGAACGGCTGATTTTTTCCGCAGAGTATTGTGAAGCGGTTGCAGAAAGAGACAGCACAGATGCTGCGGCATGCAGTGGCGCTCCCCAGCGACTGCCCCCACAGGCAAAACCGAACACGTTTGGCGCCAGATCAGCCGCTCCTCCGGCGGTTGAAAGTACCTGCCCGGCCAGCGATTGGCTGGCTGCCGCATCAAACAGTGACATAGCCCGCTGCTCTCCGGGGTTAATATCTTCGTCATACAGCCGCTGATATTTCGCCAGACGATTCTGCGCACTGCGCCGGCTTTCTTTCAGTACGGTGATATCGGCATCAACTTCATCCACGGTCCGTTGCTGGATACGGATGCTCTGGGTCGCCAGCTCCATGCCCTGCCGAAGTAACAGTGTGGTGAGTTCATCGGCATCATCATGCTCTGCCATACTGAGCAAGGCAGCCCCAAATTGAGTCAATTGCCCTACCAGATTGCGGGCCCGTTCCAGCATCACCGGAAAGCGGTATAATGACAAGGTGCCTGTCGGCAATGCACTGCCGCCCTGAGAGGCCTGTACCATACTGGTGAGCAGCGCTTTCGGATCGGTAGGTTCAGCGTAAATCGCCAGCGACAGTGGCTGCCCATCAATAGAAAGGTTGTTGCGCAGGTTAAACAGACGCAGACGCAGGGTTTTCCAGTAATCGGTCAGCGCCGGGTTATATTCCGGCAGGAACAGACCGACCAGCGAGTTCGCGGTACGGGGCTGCGTGGGCACCTCCCCCCGGTCCAGCGCCGCAAGCTCCTGCTGATAGGCCGCCTGCACGGTCTGGCTGGCGGCTACGGAAAGAGACGGTGCCGCCCATTGACGACTGCCGTAGTCCTCCGGCTCATCACCAAGCAGTTCCAAAGCGCGCACATACCACATTTTGGCGTCATTCAACGCATCGCGGGTCAGTTCGCGATAGGCCATATCGCCACGCATAATCAGTTGATCCAGCAGGCGCATAAACGTGGCCACTTTGTAGTGCGTCGGGTCATACTGGGCAACGGCATCCGGGTCCACCGCATCCAGCGGATTGGCATTCCAGGACGTGGCCTCTTCCAGCGGGCGGCAGTTCCAGGTCCAGGGCGCGATTTCCCCGTTAACGATATAGCCGGCCGGATTGTAGACGTAGTTCATCCACTTGGTGGCTTCATCGAATTGTTTTTCCTGCAGCAGACGCTGGAAGCACAGCATTGGGGTGTAGTAGAACAGTTCCCAGTAATAGAGGGCGCAGGCACCGTTGAAATCCATCTGCTCGGTTTTTTGACCATCCTGTATCACCACCGCATCAAACATCGAAATGTCATTATTCTCTGGTCTTAATTTGACCGTGGTTTTGGCGTCGTCCGCATAGATAAAATGAGCGCCTTTCCCGCCGACATCCCCTTGTTTATCCGTGCGCAAAAACACCTTGGCTACAGCATTCGGATACACAGGATTATTATCAAGGGGAACAAACAGTCTCACGCTTAATGTGCTGTCAGTCAGCATGCCCGAATACACAACATGTGCGTTATCATCAACCACATGCTTTAGATTAAGGGTAAACTTCCGACTGCCACCGTGTGTATTTTTATCATACGGCGGCAGAACAAAGTCCGCGTAGAACCCCTTGCCGAGCTGGGGTTCCGGCAGTTGCTGAGTCGCCATGGTCAGGATGGTATCAATACCGGTATTCGCTTTGGCCACCAGTTGCGGTGCCAGCAGGGTGTTGAGGCGAATGCGGTACACCCCGAGCTGCATATACTGTGCGCCAACATCAGTATCATATAAATGAAGAATACGATTTGGAGAGTAATTTACTTTTTTTATCGTCAGCGTAGAACTCGCCTTTCCAATACTCTTTCCATCTTTATCTTTAATTTCAAAATAGACATCTATATATTCCACATCGTTAACAAATTTTAAATCTGACACATCCAGAGTCATAGAGTTAAATACGTAATCCATACCTTCAAAGCTAGGGTGCGGGAGTGTTTGAACTTTGTTTTTAGCAGTAAAAGTGTGAGTTTTTCCATAAATATGTGCAGAAAATAAAATGTTTTCCGCATCCACATTTGTATCAAAGTATAACCAGTTTGACGAAATAGCTACGGAAAAATAACCAAAAGGCACAATACTGTTCTCATTCTCAACACCAAAACCATAGTAGGAATATTCACATTTTTTAAAATCATCCTGACGATTTGAGCCAACAGCAAAATTTATTGTTGTCTCATTATCACGAATCAAAGACCAAAACAAAGGACTGATAACACCGGACTTACGCAAATATATTGATTTAGGATAATCTAGAGGAATATTAGCAATATCACTTTGAGTCGAACCAATAGTGTTATTGGTTGTATTATAAACACAAATAGGCCCATATATATTGGGGTATGATGTATTATCGATAGTTACCTCATCTGCAAAAATAAAAGTATGGCCTTGTTTTCCACAAGCCTTCATTGCAATTAATTGATAGCTTCTTAGCTTGTCATTGACTCGATAATTTAGGGTAAATTTCGAATTGTTTAGTGTAATAACTAAGCTCTCGCTTGAATGGACGTAAGATATTTGTGGTATTGATGCGTTGTCTATAGCGACAAATGAATTGTGATTAGATGAGGAATTCAACGCCAAAGAGCTAGGAATATCAAAATCCTGAGCAAGTTTATAATTTGCCCGCTTAACAATACGCACTCCATTCGATGGAATAGTATCGAAAGTATTTTTAATTATGGAATAGCGACTCAGTTGTTCCGCATTCATTGGATTGCAGGTACCATCCGCATATATATAACTTTTCAAAATGGTAGGAGTGTCAAAGAAACTCAGTCCAAATTTTGCGAGTTTTGATTTTCCAGAAACAAAAAGGCAAAAAAGAGGACTGAGTTATGCTTAT
>NZ_JBBMXH010000119.1:0-11854 GCF_037996725.1 Xenorhabdus entomophaga | reverse complement strand
ATATATGTGGCAGCTCATCAAAAGAGTTAAGATTTTCTTGAATGCCGCTTCAGCAAATAGTTGGAAAGGAATAGGAAATATGAAATTCTCATAATTATGAAAAGTTATATAACAGTTACTGGTTTTAAAGAGCTTTCCCTATCTAACTTTATTTTTCTTTGTGGGTCTTTTCCTTCTGCTAACCATGTTCGACACTGGTCACGCATTTCACGGGCTTTAGCTAAAGATAAATCAGGATACTTTCCTAATGTTAATAACTTTGCTTCTGACTCTCGACCACCTAGGCGATATTTGTATATCCAAGTTATAGAGCCAGCTTTTGTAACTCGAATCATCAGGCTGCCACCATCAGATATTTTTCTTACTCTATCTGAACGTACCCCCAACAACGCTCTTAACTTCTTATCCGACAGCTTGTTTATACCTATAGACATACTCAAATCTCACAATTTGTTGCCCCACCGATTACCCCACAGTGTGATGCAAAAGTGAGAAAACGTCAATAAACACTGGAACAATATACAGTGTGATATTTGGATTAATAGATTGATATATAAGGGATTAAATACAAATTAAACAGCATCAAAACACCTAATCCCATAGGTGACGATAACTTAACATTCAATTTAACCCCGAGAGCAGAATATTGATAATTTGCCTGATGCCCTACCAGACAACTAAAGGGGGCATTATAGCCTCATTCTCAACAAAAAAGATAAAAGCCTCTTCCTGCCTCTTCCGCGGCATAGATCCGGATGAATTTTCAGGATCAAATCGAGATCAGAGTATAAAATTTTGAATAAACGCCCTCAATAACCTTGGGAATAATTCATGATGTCGAAAACATTGATCATATTTGTGTTGATTGTTTTCTGTATGAGTGTTGCCTATGCAACCCCAAATAAAGCAGGATGTCAGACAAAAAAGCAAACATTGGAAAAGCAGCTTCAATATGCTCAGGCAGATAAAGACGAGCACTTGATAAAAGGACTAACTCGAACTTTAGAGAATATAAAAGCCATGTGTGCTTTGGAAAAACGCCTAAAAGATAAAATTAATAAATCAGAAGCGGTAAAAGATAGTTTGGCTGATAACACTGCGCCATTAAAGCGGAAAAACAATAAAAAACCACCCCGCAAATCCACTAAAAGCAGCAAAATAAAAACAGGAAAAAAAGTGCAGGCCAAACAAAAATAGCAGACCTGCACCTCATCTTGTAACTTTGCTCATTTTACTCAAGAAATCGGATAAAATTACGTATCCCTTCCCCTAACTTGCTGCGCATTAGAAGGAGAAATCTTGTAGTAAACTTTATCACTCACAAATGGCTTATGTTCAATTTCTACTGAAAGAATGGAATTATTTTTCGATACAGCATAGTGACTAAAATAATCCCCTTTTCTTTCAACTGGATAATGAAAGTTAGGCTTGATAAACTTTTTCTTGTAAGATTCATCCGAAGGACGATACTCATCTGAATAAACTACCTTTTTATTTCTGACAAAGATAATTTTATAAAAAAGACTGGCTTTCTCATTAAATGTCGCACCAATGATATTCTCTATATCCTCAGGCTTCATACCCTTATCAATGATATACATTTTATCCCAGTCAAAAGGGGTAATTTTGTTGATATCAATCAAACAGGCAGTATTCTTCTGACAATGTTTATCAGCGTAACCAATAATCCCCAACCGACTGTTATTAACAGATAAAAATAAAATGGCAATTCCCAATATTAAAGCAAATACGATAATCTTATTCTTGTTGACAACATGGAAAAACATCATTCCCCCCTTCATAATCAAATCTGATATGAGAAAACGGCTATGGAATTTTAACCTTGAAAATCAACGAATTAACATTAAACTTGCAACTTTGATTTTATCACTACTCTCCTCTGTCATGACATTAGATAAATACCATCAGAAAAAACAGCCCCCTGCCTTTCAAAAGCAGCATGATATTTTCTGGTGTTTACAATATGCCATGAAGGTCTATCTTGAACTGTGGAGATAACTCCACTTGTAACCGACTGTTTTACGATGGCTACTTAGTCTCTTAAGTGCGGTCTTCACAAGTTAAAAATTGACACTTATGCCTGTTTTTCACCTTCAGGAGTGCAATGAGAAGAGACTCCGGACAGCGAAAAAGTATACTAAGTGTACTAGCGATTTTTTTGATTTCAAATAGAAAAATATGGTTAACAAATAATAAATGAAGAAAATGATTGCTAACGTGATTTACTGATAGTTTTGATGGGATCAAGTATGTGGGATTTTCAACAAAAACACTGGTAATATACACATACTAGCGCGGTTGAGGTTCTTCATAGATAACCATTTTTGATTCATCAATAGAAAATATATAAACAAGATATTTTTCATTTAATTTCTTAATAGCATATTGAAACAGATAAGTAATATCATCTATATTGATATATTCGAAATATCCTCTAATTTTACCCTTATCAAGGGCTTTGGTTAATTTTTCTATTTCTATAAAGCTATAACAATCTCTCATTTAATGACCATTGCACCTTAATTATTCTTTAAAAGAACCATCTTCCGACAGGATGACCTTACCTTTTTTCGAAATTTTCAACTTACCATATTGATAAATTGTATATGTTATTTCCTTATTCTTGAATTCATATCCATAAAAATCACAGCCTTCTGTCTTACAATCTCTGTTAAGCGTTTTCCCCTTCACTACCAAAGAGGTATAGTTTTTCTTATCAGTTACAATAGAAACAACGTTATTACAGCTTACATTCCCCTCAGGGCAACGCACACTGATAGCAATATCATAACTTTTTGTTTTAAATAAATAATTATAAGCTGCAAATGATATATGCGGAAATGCAATAAACATCACAACCGAAAACCACAAGGATACTTTCCGCATCATTTAACCCTCCAGCGTTTTTAACTAACCATTATCGCTAATCGCTACATATTGATATATAGACTATAAAAGCTCTTTTTTCATCATGGTCTGCTGACTGTATTAGCTTGGTTTCTCCACTCGCTTTATTTCTTGTATTCACATATTAAGCGCAACACTGTAATTTAACCAAGACTAAGTTGTGTTTTTTTATGCTGTTCTTTTCATTCATAAAAACCCTCTGGCTCATAAGCAGGAATGCCTCTTTGCCAATATCCATGGCCATAAACTATTTCCATCGTCCATTCGTACTCATATTCATGGCTAATAGCCTATTCCATTAGGCCCTTATTTTTCTTATTCTAAGGTAAATTTATTTATCGCTCAAAATAAAATACTCAGCACTCATTCCATTAGACATAAAAATATATTTTTAAATTGATTGCATTCATAAAAATAGTATTTTCTTATTAATTTGGCTTAGTATATAAATACCCAATCCATTATTCACCCACTAATTAACTTAAGTAAAAAAACAAAACTTAAAAAAATTAACTGGATGTTATTATTCTTTATTTTTATTTTCTTCAATTGCCTGATTAATAATTGCCTTAGCCATCCATTTTGCTATTTCAATAACCTGATCATTATTAAGTTTCCAAATATCTTTCAGTACCAAAAAAATCTCTGAACCATAAATGACAGAAAAAGATTTTATCACTTTATCAATGAGTTCTGGAGAAAAAGAATTTTTCATCGGCGATGTCACCATTGATAAAATTTCTTTACGATTCCCCCTTTCCAGTTGTTTCTTTTTTGGCTCAGTTGATGATAATGAACGCACTTCTGCCCACTGTTGTAACGACACTTGTAACGCAGCTCGAAGTGCTCCCTCATGTTCAAACATCCGGGGATAGGCAAAATTCAACAGTTCAGCGATCCGCTCTTCCGTTTTTTCGCTCTGTGGACGCCAAGTCAAGATCGGCCCTAAACTCGCACTAACAGTAGCGGCGATTAAATCACTCTGGGTCGGGAAATAACGGTATGCCGTTGCCCGGGAAACACCTGCCTCTAAAGCTAACTCAGATACTGATGGCATCGCACCTTGTTCAAATAGAGTCAGAGCGGTGTTAATGAGCAACTGATACGTCCGCTTACGAGTACCTTTATAGTCCTGTGATATGTGAATAGGTGGCATCAATAATCCCCTATAAAACAATTAGTTTCCCCTGTACCAATCATTTAAAAATCCTTCTACAGATAATAAATACAGCCTTATCTATTCTATTATCAAACGACGATATATTTTCAATCATTATGTTCACAAATCAGCCACCCAGAGCAAAGAGCGTTATTCATATTAACACTTTTAGATTACTTTATCCTTTATTCAGCAAAGAGAATTACAACGAACTAGCATATTTTATTGACACACCTATTTCTTTTTTTAACGCAAGTCTTTCCAACTTATTGATGAATAAAAATACGCAATAAGACTGCGATCTCATTTTTCATGTAGCACAAATGATACTGTAGTCTCATAAAATGAATATCCTCACTTTTACCTCATGATAAGTAAGGGTTGCTAATGAAAGAGCATCAAGGTTCTGTCTATATAGCCACGACACTAGATACGAAAAGTGCAGAAATTTTCTATGTCAGTGAATTGATACAAAAAATCGGACTTGCTGTCCGCATTGTTGATTTAACGACAAAACCTACCCGACTGATACGTGAAGCAGATGTTCGTGCAGAAACTATCGCAGATTACCACCCCGATGGAAGGCAAGCCGTATTTTGTGATGACAGAGGGAGAGCGATCGCAGCAATGGCAATAGCTTTTCAGTCCTATTTACAACAACAAACGGACATTGCTGCTATTTTAGGATTAGGTGGTTCCGGCGGGACTGCGTTGATTACCCCTGCGATGCAATCCCTACCCGTAGGTGTACCAAAACTGATGGTTTCCACAATGACATCAGGTGATATCTCAGGTTACATCGGTGCAAGCGACATCTCTATGATGTACTCCGTTACCGATGTTTCCGGCCTCAATATAATCTCCCGAAAAGTCTTAAAAAATGCTGCTAATCAGATTGCCGGAGCTGTTTATTTTAATCGGCAGGATGATATATCTGATGAACAGAAACCAGCTATAGCGCTGACTATGTTTGGGGTAACAACCCCTTGTGTTCAGCAACTCACCGCCAACTTAGAGCATGATTACGACTGCCTGGTATTCCATGCCACTGGCAGTGGCGGCAAAGCGATGGAAAAACTGGTAGACAGTCAACTCCTGCACTCCGTACTTGATATAACAACGACTGAGGTATGCGATTACCTCTTTGGTGGCGTTCTGGCCTGCAATGAGGATCGTTTCGGTGCCATTGCACGGACAAAAACACCCTGCATTATCTCCTGCGGTGCACTGGATATGGTTAATTTCGGCCGTCCGTCGACAATCCCTGAGCAATATAAAGGACGTCAGTTTTATCATCATAATGCGCAGGTAACACTGATGAGAACTACACCAGAAGAGAATCACCAAATGGGGGTATGGATTGCTGAAAAACTTAACCATTGTGAAGGAGAAATTCGTTTTATTATCCCGACAGCCGGTTTTTCCAGCCTAGATATCAAAGGAGGGGTCTTCTGGTCTCCAGTTGCTGATGACGCTTTTATCAAAGCATTTACAGATAATTATAAAATAACAGAAAAACGACAACTAATTTTCAGCCCGCATCACATCAATTCACCAGAATTCTGTGAGCAGGTTATGCAATTACACCAGGAAATGATAAACCACACTGAGATTTAATGATATGAAACATGATCGCGAAGAATTACTAAAAAAATTTAGAGCGATGATCGCACGGGGAGAACCGATCATCGGTGGCGGTGCAGGAACGGGGTTGTCTGCAAAATGTGAAGAAGCAGGCGGTATTGATCTTATAGTTATCTATAACTCCGGTCGATACCGCATGGCAGGACGTGGTTCATTAGCTGGCTTACTTGCCTACGGAAATGCAAATGACATCGTGATGGATATGGCAAAAGAAGTATTACCTATAGTGAAACATACACCGGTACTTGCTGGTGTGAATGGTACTGACCCTTTCTGCCAGTTCGATAAATTTCTTGATGATATAAAAGCAATCGGCTTTGCGGGAGTGCAAAACTTCCCGACTGTTGGTTTGATTGACGGTAATTTCCGTGCCAATTTAGAAGAAACGGGAATGGGTTATAGCCTAGAAGTCGATATGATCCGCCTTGCCCACGAAAAAGGTTTGCTAACCACTCCTTATGTTTTTAGTAGAGAAGATGCGATTGCAATGACGGAAGCTGGCGCAGATGTCATTGTTCCTCATATGGGCCTGACAAAGGGTGGTAATATCGGCGCTGAAACCGTGCTGACCTTAAAAGATTGTGTTCCACTGATTAACGATTGTGCAAAAGCTGCCAAATCGGTCCGTACCGATGTGATTATACTGTGCCACGGTGGCCCTATCGCCACACCTAAAGATGCTAAATATATTCTTGAAAATTGCCCTGATTGCCACGGTTTTTACGGAGCAAGTTCAATGGAACGCCTACCGACGGAAATGGCTTTGAAAAAAACAGCAGAAGAATTTAAATCTATTAATAGATAACTAAAATTAATCTTTTTATTTTATTACCAACACCAGACGCCTGTGGAAATTCCACAGGCATTTTTTTTACTCATTTAATTATTTTTTAATTGCTTTAGCTGTAGACTTATAGCCTGTCCAAATTATCGTGCCACTACACACCGTCAAGATTATGGACGGCTGTCTGGTGCTTATTCCTGACAGTGACGACACTCGCATCATCAAGCAGCAGTACCAGCGCCAGCAAGACCAGCTCAGTGAGATTAAACTCCGAATGCGCGAACTAATTGGGGATTATCAGATCAGATAATGATAAAAAGCCGGAAGATTGCAAAGATTTTCCGGCTTTTTAGCTCTGAGTTTAAGAGGACAGGATTTTCATCATCTTAATCCTTTTCCCCCTTTGTTATCACTCATCAATATACTCAAAACTATCTTCTGCTAGGTTATGAGCTTTTCTATGCTGATCATCCCATTCAATAAACCCTTCAGGCAGATCAGAAGGGATCCCTTTTAACCAATATTGACCGCCATATACAATCTCCATTGCCCAATGATATTCATAATCATGACTCATGAATTCAACATCACTATAATCCTCAACCGGTGTATAAACTCCTGGGTAGTTCATAACCAGAGATTCGGCTTCATCTTGTAATTTATTGGCATACTTAACAATAATGGCCTTAAGCATCTCAACCCAAGTATGAAAATTAAATACAATCTTTCTATTAGGATCATCATTAGATGTAAAAATAAGGCCATCAACGATATCTTCCTTATTAAGTCTATTACGGGCAGTCATCAGTACTTACCTTTGTCATTGATACTTTGTTTTTGTTAAATAGTTCTGCGGCCTTGTCTGAATAGATAGCAAACTGGCTACTCTTTGCAGTTGGTACAGGTTTCGCGTTTTTCTTTGCTACGGGGAATGGGTTGCCTAACATTGGTCCGCTGACCGCATCATAATTATGATTAAGGGTTTTTTGACCGCTACAGATGGCTGTCTGGTGCTTATTCCTGACAGCGACGATACCCGCACCATTAAACAACAGTACCAGCGCCAGCAAGACCAGCTCAGCGAGATTAAGCTGCGGATGCGGGAGCTGATTGGAGATTATCCGGCCTGATAATGATAAAAAGCCGGAAGATCATAAGGATTTTCCGGCTTTTTGTTGCTGAGTTTAAGGGGACTGGATTTTCAGCGTTTTAATCCTTTTCCCCTCTGTTATCACTCATTAATTAATCAAAACTAAATTCTGCTAAATTATGTTCTTTTCTATACTGTTCTTCCCATTCCTCAAAGCCTTCAGGCTCATAAGCTGGGATACCCCTTTGCCAATATCCATGACCATAAACTATTGCCATTGCCCATTCGTACTCAGATTCATGACTAAGAGTCCAAATGTTCGAATAGGTTGTAGGAAGATAAACAGCCGGATGATTTAAAAGTAGATTCTCCGCCTCACTTTCTGATTTATTGGCATATTTGACAATAATCGCTTTCAACACCTCTACCCAGGTATAAAAATTAAAAATAACCTTTTTATTGGGGTCAATTTCATCAGTAAGAACAATGCCATCAATAATATTTTTTCTATCAATCATGTCTTTTCTACCCATCGTTTTTATGGACACGTATCGACATCAGCACTTTTTTTGACTGAAGCTTTATGCTTATCAAATAATTCCGTTGCTTTTTGAGTATAAAGGGCGAGCTGATGGCCTACAATGTCTGGTGGTTTCCCCTTACGAAATTTACTTGGATTGCCTAAATACGGACCGCTAACTCCGTCATAATTATGAGCTAATGTTCCTTTACGACCTTCTTTAACATATCGTATCCATTCTTTCTTACCTGCAGGCGTGCTCGTGTCCAACACTTTAATATTTAATTTGGCTAACTCCGAGTTCGGTACTTCAAATGTGGCCAGTGTTGGAAGCTTGTTTCTCTCAGCCCATTGAAGTGCTTGCTCTTTCAATGTCGTCACATAAAACCCTTTCTTTCCTCCCGGATCAAAATCTTTCCCGCCTTTCCCTTTTGACAGGTCTATTTTCGTATCTTCCTCAAAACCGCCCGCATGATAAAAGGTGGTTGCTGCCCCCGCCGCCGCCTAACATGGCGCCGGCTTTTTGCAGGGCTTTGGTTGCGGCGTTCTGGCCGCTGGCGGCCCGTGCCGCCAAGCCCTGGCCGCCCGCCGCACTCTGAGCGCCGCTGACAAATCCGCCGGTGCTGCCGGCAATGCCGCCTCCGGCACGGCCGCCGCTTAAGCCCCCCGGCATCCCCGCCACCTGCTGCACCATTTGGGCGGCCTGCTGCCCCTGCCGGACAAGGGCCTGCCCTTTCTGAAGTTTCGCAATGCGCTTTTTCATCGACATACTGTGTCTCCCTGATTAATGCCCGCCGTCAGTGCTGACGGCCTGTTCATGGCGTTGGGTACTGCTTTCGCTATTTTTCTCAATCTTGTTATCGGTGCGGCTTTCCCGCGGGTCTGTCGCCTGACGCAGCCGGTCATAGCGGCCGAGCAGGGCGTTAAAGCGCTCATCGATGCCTTTCAGCAGCACCGGCGGGGCGGACTCGCCTTTCGCCGCGTAGACGCTCAGCTGACGCAGCAGCTCTTCCAGCGGGATGTCACTGCCGTGGCTGCGCTGGATGTCATAGATGGCGGTTTTCAGGTAGGACAGCGTGAAACTGCCGCGGGTACGCTCCTGCAACAGGATTTTGTCCGCCAGTTGCTGAAGCTGGTCGCGGGTGGTATGCCAGTTCCCTTTCAGGGGGATACTGTCAATACGCGCGGCCATTTCCTGTTCCCACTGGCGGGTGATGTGCCGCTGGCTTGGTGACGCGGGCCAATGCTGCTCTGCCGTGCCTTTCAGGGTACGGGCGGCTTCCCATGTTGCCAGCACGGGGGTTTCCGCTAACCGGTCCAGCTGGTGCTGATACTTTTCCAGTTCAGGCTGGTACAACCAGGCCAGCCGGGCCCCTGCGGGCTGGGCCGTAATGGCGTTGAGTTGCTGTTGCAGCGGTTTGTAGAACAGCAGCCCGCTGCCCACCAAAACCAGTAACCCCAATAAAGCCCCGAGGCCAAACCCTTGCCATGCACTTAAACCTTTCGGCGGTTGTTCAGGAAATTGGACGTGAACCCGCTGTTGGTGCCCGGCGGCGGGCGGGCTGTCAGTGCGCGGCGGCGCGGTTTCCTGTTCCGCTTCCGATTGTTGGGACAGATAGACTAAAGGCGGCATCTGTACCGGCTGTGACACCGGTTTGGCGGCCTGCCGGGGTTTTTCCAGCTTTTTCGCTGAGTTCTGGAAGAACCACAACAGGTTCTCGACACGCGGCAGGCGTTTCAGGTCGGATTGCTGTAACCGGTCGATAATCAGCTGGAGTGCCCGTTCGGCGCGGTAAATCATCCGCAGGTCACCGGCGGCAAAATCCAGCTGGCGTAATACACTGCCGGTACGGGTGTGGAACCACTCCAGCAGGTCAGTCCGTACCTGCGGCTGAGGCGGCCACAGGGTGTCCCACTCGCTGACGATAACCCCGGCCAGCAGCTCACAGCCTTCGGTAAAACCCGCCAGCCCGTTCAGCTGCATCCGCGCCAGGGTGTAGTAAATCGCCGTCTGCAAATCGACGCCGTTGGTTTTGAATACCGTCAGGGACAGGGATTCCACCAGCGGCCAGTTGACTTCCGGTTGCGCCGGATGGCTGGTTTTGTTGATTTCATCGCGGATAACGGCAAATTCCGGCAGGTTCAGCGGACTGCCGCCCGCCCGGATGATGAGATTTTCAGGGTGCCCGCTCATATTCTCGCTTTTCTCCTTAAAAAAAACCCTGCCCGAAGGCAGGGGGCGGTACAGAAGGTCGTCACCTTAATAGAGGGTGTCCGGCAGTTTGAACTGGCTGAACAGCCCGCCCGCAAATGGGTTGTCCGATTCGTCTACGTAGATGCGGTAGGTCATCTCGCCCCCGTCCACGTTGAAACGCACGTCAAAGAAGCCCGGCTGAACGTTGGTCAGCTTGCCGCTGTTGATCAGCCGCAACTGGGCCCACGGCCCCGTGAAGCTGATGGTGCGCGGGGCCTGATTGCTTCTGTCCGGCATCAGGGTCAGCTTGCTTTCGGTGCCAGCCCGCATGGAGTTCGGCCAGACCAGACGCGCCACATTGCTGCGGCCGTGAGAGTAATCCACCAGTTGGCCGTCGAGGTTCAGCAAGGCACGGCGTTTGTTGCCGGTCAGGCTGACGGGTTCGATGGCAAACTGCGTGCCGAGGCCGTTCTGCGGGGTGAAGAAAGTAGTACGGATACGATTCGCCGTTTCCAGCTGTTTCATCACATCCGGCCGGATCAGGATCTTGCCGTCCGTGCCCGTGGTCAGGCCATTATCCACAAACGGTTTCAGGCTCTGTTGGTAGAAGACATCCAGCGTGCCGCCCGGGCATCGGCGGGTTGGGATGGCCTGTGGCAAATCATCAAAGTCACGCACATCCACTGTTTCCAGAACTGTTCCAGCTCACTGTGCCACGCTTTTTCATCGTGGTTGTTGAGGCTGAACGTCACCCCCAAAATTGGGTCGCGCAGTTTGCAATCCAGTGACTGGTACATCGCTTCGAAACCATGCAGCAGATCGATTTTGGTCATGATTAAAAATATGACAATCTATATTGAACATGTTGCCATTATGAATGATATGGTGGGTATTTTCGGCGAAAAAGAGAGTTTACTAAGTGCATTAACACACTCTCTTGCAATGGATGTATATACAGTGATTATTTTGCGAGTAGCCTCGCAAAGGCAGAGTTTGGTGATGGAAAGTTACACATGGTGGCGATAAGGTAGGCAATGAAATCTGAACGCGGTTTTATCGTGTTGGTAGCACGATAAAACCGCTAACCACAACAACTACTTGAGGCTAGTTATTATGGCTAACGCGCATTCTAAGCAAAACCGGGCAATAAATAAAGCCGCCAAAACCGAACGTTATTACACCGTGGGATACGTGCCGCAAAACGACAGGGCCACAGCCCCGCCTGCAATCCACCTTAAAGGGCAATGGCTTAAGGCGGCGGGATTCGATAAAGGTTGCACCCTGACCGTGAAGATACTGGATGGCTGTCTGGTGCTGATTCCTGACAGTGATGATACCTGCGCTATTAAGAACAGTACCAGCGCCAGCAAGACCAGCTCAGTGAGATCAAACTGAAAATGCGGGAACTGCTTGGGGAATATAAAAGCGTAAGCGGCCAATTAAGCAGTGTATTTACATGATGTCGCCCATATTCACGTTCCACGGGAGCAGATCGTGCAGAGGATCGTTGGGATGGCGTTTGGGGAGCTCCGTAA